>NZ_JBFTML010000016.1:0-90100 GCF_056396925.1 Pseudomonas sp. 05N433
ACGAATGCCTATGTAGCTGACTAGGGCAATTCGCGCTTCCGTCTGCTGGTTTCGCAGGCAACGCTTGTAGCTCTCAGTTTTCGATGTGTGCAGTGCGTTTTCACACAGCCTGGACCGATAGCTGCCTGTGAGGTGAACCGGACTCGTTCCTCGAATCTACCTCGACATGACTGTCGACGAGCCTTGGATATGCAATCGGTTAACCGATGTCCAATTTTTTCAATCGAGCCAAGCCTTGTTTGATATGACCAGCGTTTTCAGCCATGGTCCACAGTGGGCCACGGACATTTCCGCCCACTTCCTGTGCCCCTTGCTCCTCAACCAGCAGTGTCAATTCCATAATGGCCGCCTCCAGCGCCTGCTGGTTTTCGTACAGCCTCTCCAATACATCTGGCAGTGAATAAGCGCTTGGCATTGTGTCGATTCCTTTCGAGAAAGCCTAAGCATAGCAACGACAGTGACCGCAGTTGGAGCTTGGAAGAAGTTGTCGAGGCGAAAGAGTAGTGTGGCTGAGCCCAGCAGATTTCGGAATGGGGGAACAATGGTGAATGGGGCAAAAATGGGGCAAACCGTACGCCAAACCATGCCATTCAATGCCCACTATGCATTTGTGCAAGCAGGCGAGAATGCGCGTTACGGTCAACAAACACGGGCCTCTCCCGCCCAAACCGCCACATACCCAAGCACAATTGGCGTGTGGTCAACTATCACGAAACACGAATGCGGGCTGCGAAATTTATGCTGTACCATTCTTGTGGAGTCAGAATTCTTCTCCCCCTTCCGGGCCACGGGTCACGAACAATCGCAGTAGTTACCTCACCTCTTCCAAAGCTATCTCGTACATACACTAAAGAGGTTAGAACCATTGCATGCCCCATTGTACCAATGATTAGTGGCATGTCTTGGGCGAGATCTATTGCTGCGTTGATAGCATTTGCGGAGTAAGCATCTCCGGTTACAGAGAAATACGATCCTTGCTCATCTGTCCAACCACGATTGAGGTTTGCCAATATCTGCGATGGCTGGCCAGGGAGATTCACAATGGCACCCCATGTTTCGTTAACAATTCGTTCTTGTGGGACTGGATGTCCGTAGTAGGAAAAAACCATTTCTATGCAAGCAGCCCAACACCATTGTGAAAKGTGCTGCCCGCCAACCGCTGCGGCAGTGATATGAGCGACCGAAGAATCAATTCCTGCTTCGCATTGTTGAATGCCTGGTGGTACGAAGGGGCCACAAAACGCTCTTGCGTAGGACGTTAGCGGTAGTGCTGCAATGCCTGAGCAAAATGAAGAAAGCAGAAAGGTACGACGTTTCATAAGCTTTTCCTTGCTTGTGCGGCCAATGTCGAAATTTGGCGCGCCTGTCCCGTATTTCGCGCAGATCGGGAGGGGCGATAAGCATGTTGGGGCTGGAAGTAGCTTCCGCTGACGGTCTTTGGTACATAATCAGCTAGCCAATATCCATGCTCCTCAGCCGCGCCGGACATCTGTCTGATGTGGCCGGCATTCCCTCCCGCGTCATGCAAACCGCGCTGTTCCATCCACAGCGTCAGCTCCGTCGCGGCGGCCTCCAAGGCTAGCTGGTTGATATAGATCCTTTTCAGCACATCTGGCAGCGAATAATTACCTAGCATGGTTTCGACTCCTTTCGAAAAACCTAAGCATAGCAGCGCCAGTTCACTGTGCCTCCAACTGGAGTCTGCACTAGATTGCTTAAAACCGTCGCGGCGTGTTGGAGACCGTAGTCTCCTCCGGCATAACTTAACCGATATCCAATTTCTTCAATCGCGCCAAGCCTTGTTTGATATGGCCGGCGTTTTCACCCATGGTCCACAGTGCTCCACGGACATTTCCGCCCACTTCCTGCGCCCCTTGCTTCTCAACCAGGAGGGTCAACTCCATAATGGCCGCCTGCAGAGCCTCCTGGTTTTCGTAAATCCTTTCCAGCACGTCCGGCAGCGAATAATTGCTTGGCATGATGTCGACTCCTTTCAAGAAAAGCACAAGCATAGTACCGGCAGCGCCCCTGTCAGGCAGTAATTGCAACTTGCTTAGAAATTGCTACAAAGCGAAGAAGTCGCAGCGGATTAGCCAGTCTGGCTGGGGCGTTGAGAGACTGCTGCACCCAATCCATCATCGGCGCCACGCTAAAGCGTCTAGACACTGTAGAGCTTGAATTTACTGAGTATGTAGCTGATTTCTGTACCATTTCGCTCTACGTGTTCAAAGCCGGTTTTAGGGGGTAAATGGGCGTTTTGAGGGGCGTGGATACAATGTACCAACCCCTTTAACAATTGTACCAGTTGACTATGGCCACGATCAGAGCACGCAAGCGCACCGACCGCGGCACCAGTTACACGGCACAGATACGCCTGTTCCGATATTGTCAGGCAAGATTAAGCTCAGGCCCGACATCTAATAACGTGACTCAACCGAACGTGCCTCAGTCGGCTTCGTCTCTATTTGCGCGCCATGCCAGCGCCAGTGATAAACGTGACTAGCGCCAATGGCGTAAAGCCGATGTATCCAATGCTTGCCACGCTTCGGAGTGACACAGTTGATCCTTCGTCAGCCAGAGTCCTGCGTGTGGGCACAGGGACTCGGCGGGGAGTGCCAGCAGGTCGCTCAACTTCATTGCGCTGATTGAGCCTCGGTCTCTTTCATCCTCGGCTTCCCAGTCGCGCAGAAATAGACGCACCTTCAAGACATTGGCATTAAAACCTTCAAACTGTGGTCGATTGTGGAGCCACTGAGGTGAATGCCTCAAGGTTCGCTCCTGGACATCCAACAGCAAGATCTGCCATGCCAAGCGACCTCCGTGGTCATCGTCGACGTTGGTATGGAGTCGAGTCAGCGCGAGATAGCGTGCATCCTCGGACCAGATCATCGAGGGCGCGAGATGGCTGATGGCGCAACCGGACGCCGTCAGCAAATGCCCGCCCAGGCGTGGGCTCTGGACGCGTAGCCAACTGTCGGCGTATTCGGTTTCACAACCGAACAGCCACGCGGCATCTTTATCCATCGGTGCTGGCTGGACAAAGTTTCCATCGGCGATTGCAGACTGTGGCTGTTGAACCAGGCGCCAATCGGGGAGGGCGTTCAGGCCTTGTTGGCTGACATTGAGCTCACACCACTCGTAGTAAAGCCGCGAGTCCTGTCGATACTGGCAAAACGCAGCGGCATCGTCCGCCTCGGGTGGCGATTGATCAAAGCGCTGCAATGGACTGCTTTGCCGATCCTGATCCAGGCGACCTCGAATCACTGCCAGGCTCAGTCTCGGCCCACGAAAGTCCAACAATCGTGCGACCAACAGAGGAGGGCTGTTCATCAATTGTCGTTCCTGTGCGTCGACCACCACCACGTGACCTGCTGTGGCGGGCGGCAGGGCGAACGGTATTAATGCGATGTAACGTCCAGTGTCTGAAACTCGATGATCGAGCAGCCAAACGCCCGGTAACTCCCAGCCCCCAATCCTGCAGGTATAACCCCCGAGCCCCAGGCTGTTGTCTTGCCGCCAGCTAAATTGAGCCCGCGTATCATCAGTCAATGGTGCCGACTCGACCATCGTCGCGCCTCGCTGTCCATCACCCAACAGAGGCACGGCCAACCGCACGCGAGTCAGGTGCCGCTGCGCAACCTGCACCCGGCCGTTCGGATCATGGCCCACCTGAGACTCACAGTCGCTGTGTATGCTGTACAAGCCATAACCATAGCGACCGCGATCAGGCTGCGGGTAGTCGAAGTAAGACGATAGCCGCAGGTAATGGTCATCCAGCTCCAGGGGGGCGCTCCAACCCACGGAAGGTTCGCTGTCGGCGGATAGCCACGGACAAGGCAATGCTTGCCAGCCGCGGTCTACGTGCCAGAGCCAGTATTCGAGGGCTTGCGGTTGCTCATCATCCATCCGTGCATGGCAAGCGAACGAGCGACTATCGTGATTCCAGATGATTGAGGTATCGGCCCTGATCAGCAACGAAGTGGGCTCACCGTTTATGCTCACGCGGTATTCCGGGCTCATCAGCGGGGCGCAAGGCTGTGGCAATTCACGCAGGCTGGCCGGCAGCGCCAGACAAGCGTCCAAACTTTGCTGACCATCGGGAGACGTATGCCGGAACGCGTCGAGCGCAAGGTTTTTTTGCCAGTCACCAGGCTCAACCCAAAGGTCAATAACGGGCACCAGGCTAACCTTTTCAGCCGTCGTCAGCAGTTGCTCCAGGCTGATCTCCCGTGCGCCGTTGTCGACCAGAGGACTGTAACGCCCACTCAGGATGCCGTCGTTAAAGGCATCCAGTTCCCAAAATTCATCACACGAACACTGGTAAAGCTGACGCAACTGTCGATCCAGAATCACCAACCCCCAGGCTTGGCGCGAGGGTAAAGGCGCGGCGAAATAACGTCCGTCATTCGAGAAGCGAGCCGACGACCCAAGGCCCTGGAGCAGCACCCCATCTGGAAATAGGTAATCGCACAGGACGGGCCCGCCCATGGCGATTTCGCTGTAGTTGAACACCCTGATGGGCTCGCCCTCGGGAGTTTGCTGAGGTTCGTCCCCACCCCAGGCACTGGCGCCACCTGAAGACTGACCAGGCGATAGCGGTGACGACTTGGCCTGTGTTTTATCGACCAGGCCAAAACGTCTTTCCAAGTGACTGACGCAAGCCAGCCCGAAGAACATCACAGCCGCTGCCCCCGCAATATCCCAGTACGCCGGCAAAGCCCTGCCCAGATTAAAACCCAGGCCTAGTGCGGCAGAGGTCATCAGCCGTGCAGCCCCTCGGCCGGTTCGTTGCCAACCGGCCCGCGCGGTCAGCCACATTAAGGCAGTACAACCCAGTACCACACCGAGTGCCCATAACAGCGGTAGTACCGCCACGAGGAAAATCGGGATCAACAGTACGGCGATTTGCCAAAGTAGATCGAGCAATAATCGAGGCAGGCTTTTTTCGTCAGTACGTTGATCCGAAGAGTGAGTCACCATTACCTCGAGAATAAATGGGCGATTTCAAATAAGCGTGTTTGCGTAAAAGAGAGATGCTGAGTTACCAACGACCAGCCTGACCGAGGCTGGGAGGTGGGGAGTTTATCAGGATTGGGCTTGCGGGGCTCAGGTGAGTCTAGCGGAGGTAGTTGAGAGCGAGTGAAAACAGGAACGGAAGGGGTTGAATGACTTGCAACAAAGAGCCATCGATATACGGACACCCCTGTAAGTTAATACGTGGTGTTCGCGTAATTACTTAGTGAGGTCAGTACTAAGTAGTAGCTAATTTTTTAACGTATGAGGCGAGCTCCAATTAATGCCATTGATGCTTGATTTCCTGCCACTGGTCGTCTGAAAGCCACTTATCTGCCGCCGGAAAGAAAATATTCTCCTCGGCGTCCATGTGATCGTAATATTTTTTGATGAAGTCATCGATAGTGTCAGCAATTACTCTCGTTTCGTGAGTTGTATCCTTCAGCATCTTCAACTGTCCAGCAATGCGCCCAAATGCCTGATGATCTCGCTCGATATCCTTGACCCGTTGGTGGATCGGCGCCTCAGTCGCTAGCAAGGCCAGCCGAATAAGTTCTTCATTTTCATGGTGGTGTCGCTCTGCAWCACCATGCAAGGCCTCCAGCATCGTGAACAACAGCTTGCAGTCATCAGTTCCATCGGGTTCATGTCTGATTTTCCTCAGCAACTCTTTGATCTGAGTAATTTTCATAGACACTTCGTGATGATAGGTCAGAAGCTCTTTCAACAAAACGTTCATGTCAAATCCTCGTCACGACACCAGATCATCACAGAAATATGTTTTTTAACCAGTCACTCCAAAAGACGCCTGAATTTCAATAATTTCAATATCTTGTTAAGCGCACTCGCTGACACTGTTCAATCTTTTTAGTATAGGCGAGCACAAAGCTCCCACCCCGGGAAATTTTCCGCCTTTGGAAAAAATTGAAATATCGAGTGTATGTTTATATGCACTATCTGATCTGCCGGATCTGCGCCCGCGAAAACGGAATGAGAAAGCAGCGCCCAAATCGATGCGGTGGCAGCTGTGCGCGGGTCTGCAAGACCGGGAAACCAGGAACCCGGCAGACCCGAAGGTCTCCCGCACAAAGCCGCCATTGAGCAGGTGTGTCGCTTCAGAAAAAACAAGGATGCTGAACCAACGCTGTCGCTCAGCAATGTTTCATCAAGTTGGGCAGGCTCGCGGCATAGGATGACCACCTAAGACCGTGCTGCCTCTCCTCCAGCCCACAGGAAACAACAAGATGATCTCGAACCTCTTCAAAGCCATGCTGATCACCGGTGCTTTGCTCTTGAGCGCCTGTTCGGGTGTGAGCACCAGTTCCTGCTTTTCAGAAGGCTGCCAACAATTCGATGGCCATAACCCCAACAAGGTGAACTTTGGTGGGAGCGCCATCGGCAACAGCTTTAATGAGTACAGCTCGGGCTTGCTGCACGACTAAGGAATGACGCAACGGCTGGGGTGTTTTCGCCGTTGCGTGATTTACCTGATGAGCCGCGTGTTCTGATTTTACGACTGCTGCGCAGCCGAACGCAGGCTGCGCCAGCTGCTACGGGGAATGGACTAACGGGCTATTTAGCCTCTGGCACCGCGATCCACTGACCCAGAATTTTCTGGTAATTCCCCGTCACCTTGGCCAAATGCAGCCACTGATCGACATACATCTTCCAGCTGATGTCATCCCGCGGCAGCAGATATGCCTTCTCTCCATACTGCATGTATTGCGTCGGGTTGACCGCGCACAAACCCGGTTTGAGTTTCTGCTGATACAGCGCTTCCGACGCATCGGTGATCATCACGTCAGCCTTCTTGTCCAGCAGTTGCTGGAAGATGGTCACGTTGTCGTGAAGCTGCAGTTGCGCCTTGGGCAGGAAGGCGTGGACGAAGGCTTCGTTGGTGCCGCCGGCCGGTTCGACCAGGCGAACCGAAGGCTGGTTGATTTGTTCGAGAGTCTGGTATTTCGCCTGATCTTCGCAGCGCACCAGCGGGATTTTGCCGTCGACGTCCAGGGTGGTGCTGAAGAAGGCTTTTTTCTGGCGTTCCAGGGTGACGGAGATGCCGCCGACGCCGATGTCGCATTTGCCCGCGAGCATGTCGGGCATCAGGGTTTTCCAGGTGGTCTGGACCCACTCGACCTTCACGCCCAGGCTGTCGGCCAGCGAGCGGGCCATGGCGATGTCGATGCCCGAGTATTCGCCGTCTTCACCTTTGAAGGTATAGGGTTTGTAGTCGCCTGTGGTGCAAACGCGCAGTTGGCCTTGTTGCAGGACGGTGTCCAGGTGCGAAGGGCTTTGCTCTGCCTGAGCGCCGCAGGATAGCGCCAGCAGGCCACTGAGCAGCAATGTGCTTTTTATGGTTTTCATCGTTATCGGGCTTTTGTGATGGAGTGGGGGGCAAGGCTGGATCAGTGTAGTGAAACCGCTTCCTGGCTGTCAGCAATGTGCTCAGTCAATCACGGCCCGGCGCAGGCGCAAGGCATTGAACACCACTGAGGCAGAGCTCACGCTCATGGCCAGTGCCGCCACCAACGGGGACAGCAAATGCCCGGTCAGCGGGTAGAACAACCCGGCGGCGAGGGGGATGCCCATGGCGTTGTAGGCCAGGGCAAAGGCAAGGTTCTGGTGCATGTTGCGCACGGTTGCCACCGACAGGTTGCGGGCATGCAGAATGCCGAGCAGGTCGCCCTTGACCAGGGTGACTTGAGCGCTGTTCATCGCGACATCGGTGCCAGTGCCCATGGCGATACCGACATCGGCACGGGCCAGGGCCGGGGCATCGTTGATGCCGTCGCCGGCCATTGCCACTCGGTGCCCGCGTTCCTGCAATGCGGCGGCCAGGCGTTCCTTGTCCTGTGGCTTGACCTCGCCGTGGACTTCTTCGATACCCAGTTGGCGGGCGACGGCACGGGCAGTGGTGAGGCCGTCTCCGGTCGCCATGATCACCCGCACGCCATCGGCCTGCAGGCGTTCGACAGCGAGCCGGGTGGTGGGTTTGATCGGGTCGGCGACGGCGAGCAACCCCGCGAGCACGCCATCCACGGCCAGGTACATGATGCTGGTTCCGTCGCTGCGCAGTTGCTCGGCTTGAGGTTGCAAGGCTTCCAGGGCGATGCCGGCTTCTGCCATCAGGGCGGTGTTGCCCAGTTGAACACGGTGCCCGTCGACCTGGCCGCGCACGCCGATCCCTGACGCCGACTCGAACGTCTGCGCTGTGCTCAACACCAAGCCATTGGCGCGTGCATGTTCGACGATGGCGTGGGCCAACGGGTGCTCGCTGCCCTGGTCGAGGCTGGCGGCCAGGCGCAGCACCTCGTCAGCACTGTAGCCAGGCGCAGGTTCGACGCTGTGAAACGCCGGGCGGCCTTCGGTGAGGGTGCCGGTCTTGTCCACGATCAGGGTGTCGATTTTGCGCAGGTTTTCGATCGCCGCCGCATCCCGAAAGAGCACGCCGCTGCTGGCCGCCTTGCCGGTGGCGACCATCACCGACATCGGTGTGGCCAGGCCGAGGGCACACGGGCAGGCGATGATCAGCACCGCCACTGCATTGATGAGGCCGAACACCCAGCTCGGTTGCGGCCCCCACAACCCCCAGCCGACAAAAGTCAGGACGGCAATGGCGATCACCACCATGACGAAGTAGCCAGCAATCACGTCCGCCAGGCGTTGCATCGGTGCTTTGGAGCGTTGTGCCTGGACCACCATCTGCACAATTTGCGCAAGCACGGTGGCTGAGCCCACCTTCTGCGCCTGCATCACCAGGCTGCCGTGGGTATTGAGGGTGGCGCCGATCAGCCCGTCACCAGGGCGTTTCATCACGGGGACCGGCTCGCCTGTGAGCATGGACTCGTCCACCGCGCTTTCGCCCTGCAACACCACACCATCGACCGGGACCTTCTCGCCGGGGCGCACGCGCAAGGTGTCGCCGCTGTGCACATGGCTCAGTGCAATGTCTGTTTCGCTGCCGTCGGTGTTGATCCGGCGCGCAGTCTTGGGCGCCAGGCCGAGCAGTGATTTGATCGCGGCCGAGGTTTGCGAGCGCGCCTTGRGTTCCAGCATCTGTCCGAGCAGCGTCAGGGAAATAATGACCGCCGCTGCTTCGTAGTACACGCCAACCCGGCCGTCCATCATGAAGGTGGCTGGAAACAGGCCGGGTGTCAGGGTGGCGGCAAGGCTATAGAGGAAGGCCGCCGCGGTGCCGAGGCCGATCAGCGTCCACATGTTGGGGCTGCGCTGGATGACCGAACGGGCGCCGCGCACATAGAACGGCCAGCCGGCCCAAAGCACGACGGGCGTGGCGAGCACCAGTTCGACCAGGTTCTGTGTGGCGCCGTGAAACAGGCTCAAGCCATGGCTGCCCATCGCCAGTGCGGTCACCGCCAGAGTCAGAGGAAGGGTCCACCAGAAGCGCCGGGAAAAGTCCACGAGCTCAGGGTTGTCCGATTCCTCCAGTTCGGGCAACACCGGCTCAAGGGTCATGCCGCACTTGGGGCATGTACCCGGACTGCGCTGGCGGATCTCCGGGTGCATGGGGCAGGTGTACTCTTTTTCGGTCGTCGGCTCCGCCGCCTGCTGCGCCAAAGCAGGTGATTTGAGGTGATCGAGATGGCGCTGCATGGGTCAGTGTCTGCCGTGGTGATGCCCGAACAGGTGCATCAGCGGGCACAGCAATAGAATCAGATAGGGCAAAAGCGGGTAGATATGACCGTAATGCTCGCGGGCCAGGTAGAACAGTCCGATCACCAGCAGCATGCCTAGCGCGATGCCGGGTTTACTGCGCCAGAATGAGGTGGCTGGAGGTGTCGAGGGGTTTGAGTGGTTCATGTGATGCGCTCCGTTCTGACGAAAATCTTCCGGGGTGTCGTCCGGCTATGCCGGCCAATGCCAACCGTCTACGACGGGGGCCATGGCGCGATGCTTATTGGCCCATCGGCATCTTCATCATCATGGATTGCTGATCCATCATTTTCATCATCATGTCCATCATCGCCGTATCCGAGCTGCCCTTGCCACCGGACATGCCCATGCCCATCCCCATACCTCTGCAATTGTCGTGCAGCATGCCGAGGCTTGTTCTCATCGTAGTCATGGCTTCCTGCATGGCTGCCCGGCGTTCGGCCGGGGTTTTGGCGGCGATCATTTTGTCGTGGGCCGCCTGCATTTTCTTCATCTGTTCGCTCATGGCCTTGTCTTGCATGGGCGTGGCTTGGGTTGCGTCCTCGGAGGGGGCGGCGGGCGTTGTTTCGGGGTATTCGGCAGCCAGCGTCAGCAATGGGCTGCTCATGACCAGTGCGGCCAGGAGGGACTTGACGTAGATGTGCATGGCGATCTCCACAGTGATAACGCGGATCGGCAGCGTCGGATGGCTGCGGACCAAGGTATGTTGTGTTCCCGTTAGAGGGAGTGATCTTGAACTTACGCCACGGTCGCAGGGCGTTGTTGATCCATATCAAACGACGTCCACAGAGGTTTGTTGTGCTGCCAGGGTGACATTCCAATGGCTGATACGTGTCAGGCAAGGCCCGACACGTATCCCTCTATATGAGTTGTTTATCCACAAGCCACGGACTTCGAACTCTTAAGGTGAGCTTCAATCGAGTTGCCAGCAGAGTGGACTCTTACTCCCTTGAGTTTATCGAGTGGCGGGTCTTTCCAAAGTTTTGATGCGTCGATGGGAAGGATGACCTGTATAGCAGCCCCTTGGGGCGGATCAGCAACAAAATCGAAGTCCTGAATGCCGTCCGGTGGGAACTGGATATAAACCCGTGGCTCCAGTCTCGGGTTTGTCCATCCACCAGAATTCACCAGGCCAATTGCCGATATGTGTAGCTGCGGTGGGTTTGATTTAAGTATTTTTAAGTCGACATCCACTACTTTCATCACGTCAGCCATTTTCGAACTCCTTTCGATAATTGCGCCGCTTTTTTTCACCTTGGCGCTTGGGTGTCAACCCTTAAGCCTTTGCGCCCTTTAATGATTGAGCGACGCGTCAGCCTATTGTCTTAAAACTATCTGAAACTAGGCGAAGGACACTCTCCGGGTGCTGGGACGTGCGGTTTTGTTTTCATAGAAAGAGTCGAGCTTAGCTTTGCTGATCGTTTCTTCTGCATACAGAATTTCAGCCATCTGGGCTCGTTTTAGCTCTTCGGCGGTTCCGATGAACGCAACTTTGTGCTCGCCATCGTAGCCTCTGACTGACGCTGTATACCCTTCAACGGTGCAGTTATGGTATTCACGTTTCCTCATTGCATCCTTGAATTGTTCGGCGAAGGATTTTGTATCACCCAAACCCAGTGTGCTATGGCATCCGAATATCTTGATTTTTCCCGCATAGCTCTTATTAAGTCCAAATAACACGTCAAAAAATCTTGCCAGTTCTTTGGCGTTGACGGTTTGACCTTTGCCTTTTTCTTCCGAGGACATAAGCACGGAGCTTCCCGGTTCACAATGGCCCAGGACGTAAATTCGATCTCCGTCTCCAATCAGTGTTCTAATAAAACTAACAAGCTGCTCGGCGGCGGGGCCACCGGACACCAGGCAGCCTTTGCTTATGTATTTAGAGATGATTGCCGAAGTTTTTTGTGTCTTGCTCGGGTGTTCCTTTTCTTCCTCATCGTCATCTCTTAATCTTTTTATTCCATCTTCTTTGAAAGAAGGAGATGAATTTTTTGAATCGCTTTCCGAGGGTGGGGGCATTATTCTTTTGGACTTTTCTTTCCAGGCATCAAGCCAGCTTCTAGATATTTCGTCGTAATCCGCTGATTCCTTTGCATTAAAGGGGTTCACCAACGCTAAATTGTAAGCCATCCCGATTTCGCTCCCTGATGTCGAGTGCCCACAGCGGTAAATGCCGCCTCTGACTGTTGACGGTAGTAGGGGATTTTCACCTAGGCAAATAAAGGAGGGCACCGGACGTCGGGGAAGGCGACCTCTTTTGTTACGCGCCTTCTAAAGGTACTTGTGCCCCTACAATTCGCCCATTTTCATCTCCGGACTCAACGTCCCCAACCAGGCCACCAATCCCACGATCAACACCGCCGCTGCCAATTCCACCACCACGCTGCGCCGCAACGCATTGGCGGCGACCGTGTATTGCCCGTCCCGCAACGACCGCTCCAGAAACGGCCCGAGGTGAAACCGGTTCAACGCGGCGAGCACCAGCATGCCGGCAAACAGCACCACTTTGATGAACAGCAGAATCCCGTAAGTGCTGAGAAACACCTCGTCCAGCTTCGGCCCAACGATGAACAGATAATTCACCACCCCCGTCACCGTGATGACCACGACGATGGCCGCGCCAATCGCCTCAAACCGATTAACCGCGCGGGCCAGCAACCTGAGGCGCGCTTCGGTTTGCAGGGCGTTGATCTTCGCCATCAACGCAAACGCCAGCAACGCGCCAAGCCAAGCCCCCGCCGCCAGCAGGTGCAGAATGTCCACCGCGAAATGCCAAAAGCGACGATTGCCTTCATCCATCGCCCCATGTCCGCTCCAGGCCAGGCTGGCGAGGGCGACAGCACCGGCAAAAGCCGCGACCCATAAACTGAAACCAGATGCACGGAGCATCACCGCTAAGCCAGCGATCACCAGCGCAACAATGCGAACCCCCCAAGCCAAGCCGACATCCGTCTCAAACAGCATCATTTCGATGTGCGGACGCAGCTCGGCGAAGTCCGTTTCACCGCTCATGGCGCTCGCCATCATCACCATGCTGGCGACGGACAACACCGCGCCCAGCACTGCCGTCCCCGCCAGCATCGAGCGGAATGGCAGCACCGCCCCGGACATCCGTTCCTGACCTTTAAGGCTGTACAGCCCAAAAAGCGCTACCCCGAACAACAGCATCAAATCCACATACAACGCAAACCGCAGGGCAATGCCGACCGAGTCGCTCATCAATCACTTCACTTTGAACGTAACGTTGCCGGTGATCGGGTGAGTGTCCGAAGACACGGCGCGCCATTCGACTTTGTAGCTGCCGGTGGGCAGGGGCGAGAGCGGGGTGATGACCATGGTTTTCGGGTCGCTGCCGCCGGAGACCTTGGCTTTCATCGGCATGGGGGAATGGGCCATGCCGGGCATTTCGGTCATGACCAGTTTGGCGCCGGAGAATTGGGTCATGAGGTTTTCGGAGAAGTGCAGTTCGATGTTGCTGGGCGCTGCGCCGTCCGCGCCTTCGGTTGGAGTGGAGGAGAGCAGTTTCGGGTGGGCTTGAGCCAGTGCGCTCATGAGCAGCCCGGTGGAAAGTGCGATGGCGACAGCGGTGGTTTTGATGGTGCGCATGCAAGGCCTCTTACCGCTTTGAGCGGTTGGTTTTTAGGTTTTTGAGTTGAAGTGTTTAGAACCACAGCCGAACGCCGACGACCAGTCGGGCTTCGCTGCGGTCCTCGCCTTCGTCCCTGGCGTAATCGGCGGTTTTGCCGTAGGTGCGGTTCCAGGTCACGCCGATGTAGGGCGCGAATTCCCGGCGGATTTCATAGCGCAGGCGCAGCCCGGCTTCGGTGTTGGACAACCCGGAGCCGATGCCCCGTTGCGGGTCGTTTTTGCCGTAGACGTTGAGCTCGGCGGTCGGCTGCAGAATCAGCCGGTTGGTGAGCAGGATGTCGTAGTCGCCTTCAAGGCGTGCAGCGGTCTGACCGCCTTCGCCGATGAACGCGGTGGCCTCGGTTTCGAAGTTGTACAACGCCATGCCTTGCACGCCGAGCGCGGCCCAGGTTTGCGGGGCGCCGGGTTTGAAGTCCTGGCGCACGCCGGTCACCACGTCCCACCATGGGCTGATCGCGTGACCCCAGAGGGCCTGGACCTCGGCGTCTTCGGTTTTGCCATTGACGCGTTCGCCTTCGGAGCGCAGCCACAGGCGATCGATGTCGCCGCCGATCCAGCCGGACAGATCCCACGCCAATGCGCTGCCGTTATCGGCGTCCTGCCATTCGAGTTTGTCGGCGAGGAAGTAATAGTTGAGCGCACTGTCGTGCATGTCATGGCCGGCGGGGCTGACGAAAACGGCGGCACGGTCGGCGTCGGTCAATGCCGGGATCGGCGTGCGGCTTTGGGTCGGCGCGGCGGGCTGCATTTGCCCGTAATCCTCGCTCTGCATCTGGCTGTGGTCCATGCCCGGCATCTGGTTATGGTCCATGCCCTGCATGTTGTCGGTGGCGGCCATGGCCGAAGAGACCGTGAAGCCGGTGAGTGCCAAGGCGAGGCGGGTAGAGCGATTCAGTCTGGTCATGGGTAGCGCCTCATTCTTCCACGCGAACTTCACGGAACATGCCCATTTCCATGTGGTACAGGAGATGGCAGTGGTAGGCCCAGCGGCCGAGCGCGTCGGCGGTGACCCGATAGCTGCGCTTTGATCCCGGCGGCATGTCGATGGTGTGTTTGCGTACCATGAACTGGCCGTTCTCGTCTTCGAGGTCACTCCACATGCCGTGCAAATGAATGGGGTGAGTCATCATCGTGTCGTTGACCAGCACCACTCGAACCCGCTCGCCGTACTTGAGTCGCACGGGTTCGGCATCAGAGAACTTCACGCCGTTGAACGACCAGGCGAACTTCTCCATGTGGCCGGTCAGGTGCAGTTCGATGGTGCGGTCGGGCTCGCGGCCGTCCGGGTCTTCGAAGGTGCTGCGCAGGTCGGAGTAGGTCAGCACACGGCGGCCGTTGTTGCGCAGGCCGATGCCCGGGTCGTCGAGTTTTGGCGTGGTGCTCATGGCTTGCATGTCCACCAGAGGGTTGTTTTTTTCCGTGTCGGGATGGGATTGCATTCCGGCCATGCCACCCATGGCCATGCTGCTGTGATCCATTCCGGCCATGCTGTCCATGCCCTGCATGTCGCCGCCGTCCATGCCCTGCATGTCACCACCGTTCATGCCTTGCATGGCACCGTGGTCCATCCCCGCCATGTCACCGCCCATGCTGCCGTGATCCATGCCGCCCATGCCCATGTCATCCATGGTCAGCAGCGGTCGCGGATCCAGCGCTGGAATCGGCGCCGACAACCCTGCCTTCACCGCCAGGGTGCCTCGCGCATAACCCGTTCGATCCATCGATTGGGCGAACAGCGTGTAGGCGTCCTGGGTCGGCTCGACAATTACATCGAACGTCTCCGCCACCGCGATGCGGAACTCGTCGACGCTCACCGGTTTGACGTGTTGGCCATCCGCCGCGACCACGGTCATTTTCAAGCCCGGGATACGCACGTCGAAATAGGTCATGGACGAGCCGTTGATAAAACGCAGGCGCAGCTTTTCGCCGGGACGGAATAGGCCAGTCCAGTTCATGTTCGGCGCCTGGCCGTTCATCAAGTAGGTGTAAGTGGCACCGCTGACGTCCGCCAGGTCGGTGGGGTTCATCTTCATCTCGGCCCACATCTTGCGATCGGCCACCGTCGAGCCCCAGCCTTTCTCGCTGACGTCGTGGATGAAGTCGCCCACAGTGCGTTTGTTGTAGTTGTAGTAGTCCGATTGTTTCTTGAGTTTTTTCATCAGGCCGACGGCGTCTTCGTCGGTCCAGTCGGTGAGCATCACCACGTAGTCGCGGTCGTACTGGAACGGCTCCGGCTCCTTGGCGTCGATCACCAACGGCCCGTAAACCCCGGACTGTTCCTGAAAGCCCGAATGGCTGTGGTACCAGTAAGTGCCGTTCTGCCGGACCTTGAACTGGTAGACGTACATGCCGTCCGGTTCGATCCCGTGAAAACTCAGGCCCGGCACGCCGTCCATGTTGGCCGGCAGCAAAATGCCGTGCCAGTGAATCGACGTGCTGTCCTTGAGTTTGTTTTTCACCCGCAGCGTGACGGTGTCGCCTTCACGCCAGCGCAGCAGGGGGCCGGGAATGCCGCCGTTGATGGTCATCGCGGTTCGAGGGTTGCCGGTGATGTTGACCGGGGATTCGCCAATGAACAGGTCGAAGTCGGTACCGGCCAGCACATTCGGTTGGCCGGGGCTGGTGACCGCCCAGACTGGCGTGCGCCACAGCCCGAGGCCAGCGAGCACCCCGCCAGCGGCCAGGCCCTTCACAAAGGTGCGTCTTGAGGTGTTGGAATGCATGCCGTTTTATCCCGTCCGTCAGCCTGATGAAGCCCTCAGGTCCATCCTGAGCGGAAGGAAGAGAACTCAATGGGGAGGAGGCTAACGGGCGGTGCCTTTCAGCAGGCYGAGGCCAAGATTACAGTTTTGACAGTTTCACGCGGTGTTCAAGGACTGCTATTGGACCTGGACGAATCCGCCACGGTGGCGTTACCGCAATTGATATACGAAGAAGACTTCAACCAACGCTGATCCGGGTAGTAAGAAAATAACAACTGCCCATCCTTCATCGAGTCGATCAGCCGATGTGCAATCGCAGGCCTCACTGCAGGGCAGCCGAGACTTCTGCCAATCCGGCCATTGGCCCGCGCCAGGGCAGGGCTGACGTAAGGCGCGCCGTGAATGACGATCGCCCGTTCGAAGGCGTTGTCGTTAAAACCCGGTTCCAGACCTTCCATGCGCAGGGAATAACCGTTCTGCCCGACATAGCTGGATTGGGTACGGTACAAGCCCAGGCTGGTGGCGTAGCTGGCATTCTGATTGGAGAATTGGCTGGCCATGTTCTCGCCACTGTTGCGACCGTGGGCGACCAGTTCATGGAACAACAATTTGCGTTGTTTAAGGTCGAATACCCAAAGACGTTGCACCGTCGAGGGCAGGGAATAATCGATCACTGCGAGTCTCTGCACCGGGGACGTGCCTTGGGCCCGGCTGCATTGGGAGGCGCGAACGGCCAGGGCAATGACTTTGGCGTTGGCATCGGGGGCCGCTTTGACCAAGGCAGCTTCAAGCGAATCGGCGTAGGCTGCCGGTAATGAAAAAAAAGCAGTCAGCAGCAGGGCCGTCATTAAGCAGCCAAAGCGGTGTGGGGCCATATGCAAGTCTCATCTGAATATTTCGAGTCTAGCAGCGCGCACGACGCTAGCCGGTTGAAAACGGAAGATTAAGGATTATCCATGGGGCAGTTAACAAGGTTATTCGTCATAAGCCGCATATTTTTTATGGGCTTTCTGATAAGCGGCACTGCGATCGCGCAAACTTCGCCGATTGAGCCGGCATCTCCCGTTAGCACTGTGGCTGAAGCGGCTCCCGGTGATTATGTCGGCCAAGCGATTCAGGCGGAGTTGGCGCCATTGAGTTCGGCGTTTCCGCCGCTGCTCACCTCGCCGCGTCATCAACGGGTCGATGTGAACCGAGTCGTGCTGGATTTTTATAGCCATCGTGGCTATCGCGCCGCCTGGACGGACGATGACGATGTCGCCCAGTTGTTGAAAAGCTTGGGTGATACCCAGGCCGATGGCCTGAACCCCGCGGATTTCCGGATCGCCGAGTTGGCCGAGGCCCACACGCTGATGCAGACAACCTCCCCAACCCCCGGGCAACGGGCAGCCTTTGATATCTCCGCCACCCGGACGTTCATCACGGCGCTGCTGCAGTTGCGGCGCGGCAAGGTCGACCCTTCGCGGTTGGACATCCACTGGAACTTCGACCCCGCTGGCGTCGATCCTCGGGAGGACGTCAATAAGTTTTTTGCCGCCCTCGATAGCCATGACATTGCGCGCGCCTTTGCCCAGGCGCCGCCCCAAGAAGCGGTTTACGGCACGTTGCGCCATGGCCTGGCGCAACTGCGCAAGGTTCGTGATCGGGGTGGCTGGCCAAAGATCCCGGAAGGGCAGACGCTCAGGCCCGGCATGGACGACGCCTCGGTTGCTCTACTGCGTACGCGTTTGGCGGCGGGCGGTTATCTCGCCGCGCAAGGAACTGCTCGCACCGACTACGACGACGCCGTCACCGCGGCGGTGAAGAAGTTTCAGACTGAGCAATACCTTGGGGCGGACGGTGTAGCGGGGCCGGCGACACTCACGGAGCTGAATGTACCGGTCGAGGCGCGAATCGATCAGGTGCGGGTGAACATGGAGCGGGCGCGATGGCTGCTGTACAAACTTCAGGGCACCTTCGTCGTGGTCGATATCGCCGGGTATAAAGTCGCGTTCTATCGCGATGGCAAACCGATCTGGCGCTCACGGGTGCAGGTCGGTAAACCGTTTCGCAGCACGCCGATTTTTCAATCCGCGATCACCTACGTCACGTTCAACCCCACCTGGACCGTACCACCGACGATTCTGCTCAAGGACATGCTTCCGAAGATTCGCGACAATCCTGGTTACCTTGAGGCAAGCCGGATTCGCGTGATCGATCGAGATGGCAATGTGCTTGATCCGTCCACTGTCGATTGGGACAACCCGCGCGGTCTCACCTTGCGGCAGGATGCGGGGTTGGATAACTCGCTGGGGCAGGTAGTGATTCGTTTTCCCAATGAGTATTCGATTTATCTGCACGACACGCCGCATCGAGATTTGTTCGCGAAATCCAATCGCGCGACCAGCTCCGGCTGTATTCGGGTAGAAAACCCGCTGCAATTGGTGGAGCTGTTGTTCAACGATCCGGTTCACTGGAACAGCGAAGGGATTCAAAAACAGTTAGCCAACGGCAAGACAGAGAACATCAGGCTCCCGGTGAAAGTGCCGGTGCTGTTGGCCTACTGGACGGTGGACCTGAGTCTTGATGGACGCGTGACATTCAAGCCCGATGTGTATGGCTATGACTCCCCGGTACTGCGGGCGTTGAATCTGCCTTCGGAGCGGCCGGCGCTGGACGGGAGGCGAGCGGCGCCTCCCTCGGTAGCGGCGGAGCAGAGCAATTTGTAGGCCTTAAAGCCCCAAGCCTTCCTGCACGGCCAGCAGCAAATTGTGTTCCGTCAGCGCGATCGCATCCGGTTGTTGTCCGGATTGTTCGCTCGCCTGGAGCCACCACTGCGTCTCGCCGTGTTCGTTCACGGTTCGTAACAAGGCGAGTTCCTTGCCTGTCGAGTGGATTTCGATCCGCCCGGCACCGTCGACGGTGAAGCGCGCGACGGGATCGAAGGTGATGCCGTGGTGGTTGCCTTCGATCAGCAGTTGGTCGATGGCGTAATCGTAAGTCGCGCCGTCCGGCGCACTCTCGAATACATGGGTGGAATTGCGTCGCAGCTTCAGGCCCACCTCGATCAGTGGTTGCAGCCAGGCTTCGATCTGGTGATACAGCTCGTAGACCTGGGCGGGCCAGCTGTCGATGGCTTGATCGGCGATGGTCGCGTCGGCACTGGTTTGCCGGGATTGTTTAAGCTTCGCGGCGAGCTCGTCTACCTTACTCATTTCGATTTCCTGTCGTGATGTCAGTTAATCGTAGCTTCTTCAAGGTCATGTGGTTTTGCCTTGCGTCATGGAATTAAAACACAACCATTTATCCCTCAATCCTCTGTTTATCCCGCACAACCCCGTAGACTACGCTCAAAAAAATAGGGGCTTTGGGCCGTTGCTCATGTCTTACCCTTTTCCAGGACTCACTTTTGCCTATCCCCATTCACGATCCGCAGCACGCGTCCGGCGGTGCCTTGAAGCGACTGCCTTTGCTCAAGGCTGCGGTGCTGTTCATTGCGGCGGTATGCCTTTGTCTCTGTGGGCTGCTTTACCTGCAACTGGAGCAGTCGCGTCGGCATGACCTGGCGTTGGCCGAGGTGTCGTCGTCGAACCTGACCCGGGCCATGGCGCAGCAGGCCGAAGACACGTTCATGAAGGCCGATCTGGTACTGACCAGTCTGGTGGACTGGATTCAGGCTGAAGGTTTCGACGCTGCCCAGACGCCACGCCTGCAGAAAACCTTCGCCCGGCGGGTGCAGGCGCTGCATCAGTTGCACGGGATATTTCTGTTCGACAGGCAGGGGCAATGGGCCGTGACGTCGTTCGAGGATCTACCCCGCGGGGCTGGTGTGGCGGATCGCGAGTATTTCAGGTTTCACCAGCAAAACATCTCAACCCTGGCGCACATCGGCCCGGCCATTCGTAGTCGGGAAAATGGCGAGTGGATCATTCCGGTTTCCAGGCGGATAAACGATCAGAGCGGTCATTTCCAGGGTGTGTTGCTGGCCGGGATCAAGATGTCGTACTTCGATCAGTTCTTCAAAAGCTTCAGCCTCGACGACAACGGCGCGATGTTTTTGGCATTGACCGATGGAACACTGCTGGCGCGGCGGCCGTTTGTGGAATCGCAGATCGGCAGGTCATTGGCTAAGGGCGAGATTTTTCAGAAACTCTTGCCCAACGCCACGTCCGGCAACGCCATGATCGACTCAGTGGTGGATGGCATCCCTCGGCTGTATGGCTATCGTCAGCTCGATGCCTATCCGGTGGTGGTCGCGGCGGCATCCTCCAAAGACGCGGTCCTCAAGGACTGGTACGACACGGCGATTCAATCCGGTGTGATCGTCGCTCTGGTTGTCCTCGGCGTGGGGTTGTTCGGTTGGGTGTTCATTCATCAGGTTCGCGCGGGCGAGCGCATCGAGGCGGATTTGCGCGAGGCGCAGAAAACCCTGGAGCTGATCGCCACCCACGACAGCCTGACCGGGTTGGCCAACCGCCGCTTGTTCGAACGGGCGCTGGAGAAAGAGTTCGGGCGCGGTGCCCGGCGGTCGAGCTCGCTGGGCCTGATCATGCTCGATATCGATTACTTCAAGCGCTACAACGACACTTACGGTCATGTGGCCGGGGACCATTGCCTGGCTGAAGTGGCGCGGGCCCTGAAGAGTTGCTGTCACCGCAAAGCCGATCTGGCGGTGCGCTACGGCGGTGAAGAGTTCGCGGTGTTGCTGCCGGACACCGACATTCATGGAGCACTGACGATCGCCGAGCAAATCCGCCGCAGCGTCATGGACAAAAACATCACCCACAGCGGTTCGCCCACGGGCTATCTGACGGTCAGTCTTGGCTGTTATTCGTTTGTGCCGACGGCGCACGACAGCACCGAAGTGTTGATCAAGCGCGCGGATGCGGCGCTGTACCAGGCCAAGCATTCAGGGCGAAATCGCTCGGCGGTGTTGTCGATGGAAGGGGGCGTCGAGGCGCTGATGCGCTCGGATCGATGACGCTTGCGACCATCGATGGGCAATGGTTCTTGTGACCGGTTCTTCAAGTGCGGCAATGACTTGCGTTATCCAGGAGCGATGATCGGGCATGCCTGCTATGGTCAGTGCAGAGAGCCTGGCTGTCACACCTGACCGACCGGCCCAACGGTCTCATTCCGATCGAGCAATCGATTGACAGGATCAAGTGCATGGATTTGTCTGCCGTTACCACCGCTGCACCTGCGCGCCATACCCCGATTACCCGCAACCTGATGTTGGTGGTCGGTCTGTTGTTTGTGGTTGGGGTGCTGATCGCGCTGATCGCCCTGTTCAGTATTGCCGGGCGGCTCGATGCCGAGGATCTGGCCAAGACCACGTTTTATACCCAGCGCGCGCTGGAAAACCGCATTACCTCCACGAAAAACTACATTGCCAGTTATGCCAACTGGACGTCGGCCTATGATCACCTGAACGGCGAGGTCGATGTGGAATGGGCCTACGTCGAGCAGAACCTGGGTAAGACCCTGTTCACCATGGACCACTACGAGGGTGTTTTCGTGGTCGATCCCCAGCGAACAAAATACGCCGTGGTGCGTGGGCTTCAGGTGCAGGACGAGGCGGCGGCCTATCTGTCGACCTCGATCGCGACGCTCATTGACGAGGTTCAGGGTCAGGAGAACCTCATCAAACCCGTCAGCCACTACACCTTGTTCGAGGGCAAACCCGCGCTGCTGTCGGCCGCCGCGATTGTGCCCAATGACGAACGCCCGGCGGTCGATCCCAAAAGCACTTCGGTGCTTATATACGTTGACCAGCTGAACCCTGAAAAGCTCAGCGCCTTGAGCGTCGATTACGGTTTGCACGACTTGAGCCTGACGCCCGACAACGTCATCGCTCCCGGTCAGCCCGCTATTGCCCTCGCTGGCACCGGTTACAGTCTGGTCTCCCGGCTCCAGCGGCCGGGTCATCAATTGCTTTGGTCACTGCTGCCGCCACTGGGCGGGGCGCTGCTGGTTCTGGCGTTGTTGACCGCTTATTTCTTTCGCTATGTCCTGCGCACGTCCGGGCATGTGGATGCCAGTTACACCAGCCTCGATTTGTCGAACCAGGCACTGGAGGCCAGTGAAGAGCGTTTTCGTGCGGTAGCCGAGGCCGCGTCCGACTGGATCTGGGAAATCGACGACCAGCATTGCATCACTTATCTGTCGGGACGCTTCAGCACCGTCACCGGGTTCTCCGATCAGCAGTGGCTGGGACAGAACATCGGGCAATTGCTCAATTGCGATACGACGCCGTTGTCGCTGTGGCTGAACAAACTCGATGAAGAGCAAGCCGTCAGCCATTTGCGCTGTTCCTACCGCGATCAATCGGGGCAACAGCGGGTCTGTCGGGTGTCGGCACGGCCGATCCAGCGCAAGGGCGCAGTGCTGGGCTATCGCGGAACGGCCAGCGACATCACCGACGAAGTCGCTGCCCATGCGCAGATCCAGCATCTGTCGTTGCACGATGCCCTGACCGGCCTGCCGAACCGCAACAAACTGGCGCGTTTTCTCGATGAGGCGCTGGCACTGAAAGAGCAGTCGACGGCGCTGACGTTGTTGATGATCGACCTGGATAACTTCAAGCCGATCAACGATTCCCTCGGCCACCCGGCCGGCGATGCAGTATTGCTGGAAGTCGCCACCCGTTTGCGCGAGTGCACACGAGAAATTGATCTGGTCGCCCGACTGGGGGGCGACGAGTTCGTGCTGGTGCTCCATGGCATGGACAGCCACGCGGAAATCGACCGGTTTTGCGAGCGCTTGCTCGACAGCCTGCATCAGCCGATTCACTACGACCATCACTCGCTGCACATCGGCGCGAGCATCGGTATCGCCTTGAGTCGGCGCCAGGGGCATATTCCACAGGAGCTGATTCGGTGTGCCGATATCGCGTTGTATCAGGCCAAATCCGATGGCAAGAAGACCTGGTGCTATTTTGCCGCGCACATGAACGATCAGATCCAGCATCGCCGGCAACTGGAAACCGACCTGCGTCGGGCGATCAAGAACAACGAATTCGTGATGCATTACCAGCCGCGTTATCACGTCGATGGCAAGCGCATCGTCTCGGTCGAAGCGCTGCTGCGCTGGCAGCATCCAGTGCAAGGCTTGTTGAGTCCCGACGCGTTTATCCCGCTGGCCGAGCAAACCGATCTGATCGTGCCATTGGGCCGCTGGGTGCTACGCGAGGCGTGCGAGACCGCTCTGACCTGGCCCGGTGCGATGATGGTGTCGGTCAACCTGTCACCGGTTCAATTCGCCCGTAGCGATGTGATCGAGGACGTGCGCGAAGCGTTGATCCAGACCCGCTTGCCCGCCAGTCGGCTGGAGCTGGAGATCACTGAAAACGTGATGCTCATCGACGTCGATGGCGCCTTGGCGACCATGAATGCGCTCAAGGAGTTGGGCGTGCGCCTGAACATGGACGACTTCGGCACCGGTTATTCCTCGCTGGGTTACTTGCGCACGTATCCGTTCGACGGGATCAAGATCGACAAACGCTTTATTTCGTCCATGAGCAGCGGCAGCAATGATCGCGCCGTGGTACAGGCGATCATCAACCTGGGCAAGGCGATGGGCCTGACGGTGACTGCCGAAGGTGTCGAGACGCTGGAGCAACTGGACTTCCTGATCTCGGATCAGTGCCATGAAGTGCAGGGGTTTTACCTCAGTCGTCCGGTGGACAGGTCTGCACTGCTGCCTTTGCTCAAGGCCTCGCAGGAAGACTTTGCGCAGCAGGGCGCGCACCTTTAGTCGCCTGTTACGTACGCCACGGCAACTGCCGTGGCGCCCCCCGGTCACAATTGGATACCGCCCATCCGTTGCGAGCATCGGACCATGAACAACCTGAAAATCGCCACCTTCAACGTCAACGGCATGCGTGCACGCCTGCCCAATCTACTGGCGTGGCTGGCGCGGGAGCAGCCAGACATCGCCTGCCTGCAGGAACTCAAATCGGTGGACGGGGCATTCCCTGCCGCTGAGCTGGAGGCGGCCGGTTATGGCGCTATCTGGCAGGGCCAGGCGGCGTGGAACGGGGTGGCGATTCTGGCGCGCGATGCGCAACCGCTGGAGCGTCGGCGTGGTCTGCCGGGCGATGACAGTGACACCCATAGCCGCTACATCGAAGCGGCCGTGCACGGGGTTCTGGTGGGGTGTTTGTACTTGCCCAACGGCAATCCGCAGCCGGGGCCGAAGTTCGATTACAAACTGGCGTGGTTCGAGCGGCTGATCTCGTACGCCAAGGACCTGCAAGGCAGCGACCATCCGGTGGTGCTGGCCGGCGACTACAACGTGGTGCCCACCGATATGGACATCTACAACCCACGCTCCTGGCTCAAGGACGCGCTGCTGCAACCCGAGAGTCGTGCGTGTTATCAGCGTCTGCTGGATCAGGGCTGGACTGATTCCCTGCGCCATCTGTATCCAGAGGAGCGGATCTACACCTTCTGGGACTACTTCCGGCAGCACTGGCAGAAAAACTCGGGACTGCGCATCGATCATCTGCTGCTCAATCAGGCAGCGAGTCCTTATCTGCGAGAGGCCGGCGTCGACGCCTGGGTTCGCAACGAGTCTCATGCCAGCGATCACGCGCCGACGTGGATTCGATTGGGTTCACGCAAACGGCGATAGTTTTGGCGTGAGCGGCGATTGGCGAAATCAATTATCGGCCCGAGCACTTTTTCCCTTATACATGGCGGCCATCGGCGGAGCGATCCGCGGGCTCCATGCATAAGGATTGAGCGATGAGCGAACCACGACTGACAAATCTTGCGCTGTACCTGCAACGCCTGGGTTTCGACGCGCCCCCGGCGCCGACCCTGGAAACCCTGCGTCAATTGCAGTTGCGCCACACCGGTGCTTTTCCGTTCGAAAACCTCACCACGCTGTTAGGGCAACCGGTACTCATCGACCTGCCGTCCATCGAGCAGAAAGTCCTGCACGACGGCCGTGGCGGTTACTGCTACGAACTCAACAACCTGTTCCTGGCCTTGCTGCAGACGCTGGGTTTCGAGGCGCGCGGCATCACCGGTCGCGTGGTCATGAACCAGCCCGAAGGCGCATGGACCGCACGCACTCACCGCTTGAGCCTGGTGATCCTTGACGGCGTGCGCTACATCACCGACGTCGGCTTCGGCGGCATGGTGCCCACCGCACCGCTGATCCTCGACACCGAGGACGAACAGCTCACTCCCCACGAACCCTATCGCATCGAACAGCATGCAGACGGTTACACCCTGCGTGCCAACGTCGGCGGTGAATGGCGGGCGATGTACATCTTCGATCTGCAACGTCAGGAAGACATCGATTACACCCTCGGTAACTGGTACGTCTCGGCTCATCCTGAATCGCCCTTCGTCAAACAATTGATGGTGGCGCGGACGGGGGAGGGATGGCGACGCACGCTGAACAATGGCAGTTTTGCCATTCACCGCTTGGGCAGTGAGAGCGAGCGGCGGCAGGTGACGGATGTGGATGAGTTGATCGGGTTGCTGGAACGTGAGTTCGACATTCGGGTGCCAGCGAAGGAGGCGTTGGAGCCGGTGCTGGAGCGGTTGATCGAGCCGGTGCCGCAGGCAAACTGAGCACCACGCGAAGGGCGGATCTGATCAATCCGCCCTTTTTTATTTGGCCGACTCAAGCGGTTTGTGTCTAGGAACGAACTTCTAGCTCCATCACGTGATGGATTTCGCTGAGGGCCTCTGACAATTTTTTCTCCAGGCTTTTCAGCTCCGAGGCGGTTATGCCTTTTTTGAAATGCCCGACGTTTGTACCTGCGGCGTTCTCATCGGGCTTCGCCGCTTTACCTTTATCGCTGAGCAACACCTGGCGCAAAGTATTGTTGATCACTGTCTGGTAGCCATACCCCTCGTTTTCTGCCAGAGCGCGTGCAGCCTCTATGACGACATCGTCGAGCATGATGGTGATTCGGGTCTTGCCTTTGCTTGTGGCAATTGCTCCACGCTTGGCGTTGCTGAAGTCGTATTCGTCTTTCATCGTTCAAGCCTCCAAATAGTGGCGACGCTCGCCTTTGGTGGCGATGCGTGCGGAAATGATTCGCACGAAATTCGGGTCGCGCCAGGTGTACGCAACGACCAGCAAGCGACCTTTGGCATCCAGCCCCATGATGATCCACCGCTGCTCATCATGATGGTTGTCCTGAAAAGTCAGGGCTCGTTCGTCATAAAACACCGGTTCTGTCTCTGCGAGGCTGATGCCTTGATGTTTTAGTTTGTTGGCCGCGTTCTTTGCCCTGTGATACTGAATCTCGAATGACTTTATTATGCATACTTTATATGTATAAGCGAGGAGGCGTCCGTGCTGGCGGTCGCTTGGAAAGCAAAAGATTAGCGGTGAGGAGGGATAGGGGCGCAGGGATGTATTTCAAGACGTTTGGGGTTGGAGGCGCTATGGCCAAAGGGTGGCGTGGACAAGTGTCCATAATCTGACTGGGCAGTTGTATACAGCTCTATAGACAGTTGTCCTGAGTATTGAATACAGTGTGCGCATAACAAAAACCAGGGAACCCCCCAACCATGAAAACGCCCCATGTTTCACACCAACGGCCCGAGGACGAAAACCTTGGGATCGGCGCGAATATGGCTTATGGCCTGCAACACGTTCTGACCATGTACGGCGGTATCGTCGCGGTGCCTTTGATCATCGGCCAGGCGGCCGGGCTCTCGCCGGCAGACATCGGTTTGTTGATTGCTGCTTCATTGTTTGCAGGGGGGCTGGCGACATTGCTGCAAACCCTGGGTTTGCCGTTTTTCGGTTGTCAGTTGCCGCTGGTGCAGGGCGTGTCGTTCTCCGGCGTTGCGACCATGGTCGCGATAGTCAGCAGTGGCGGGGAGGGTGGCTTTCAGTCGATTCTCGGGGCGGTGATTGCCGCGTCGTTGATCGGTTTGCTGATCACGCCGGTGTTCTCAAGGATTACCAAGTTCTTTCCACCGCTGGTGACGGGCATTGTGATCACCACTATCGGCTTGACGCTGATGCCGGTGGCCGCGCGCTGGGCCATGGGTGGCAACAGCCATGCGCCGGATTTCGGCAGCATGGCGAACATCGGTCTGGCGGCGATGACGCTGGTGCTGGTGTTGCTATTGAGCAAGATCGGCAGCGCGACCATTTCCCGTTTGTCGATCCTCCTGGCGATGGTCATCGGCACGGTCATCGCTGTGTTCCTCGGCATGGCGGATTTCTCGTCCGTTACCCAAGGACCGATGTTCGGCTTTCCGGCGCCGTTCCATTTCGGCATGCCGACCTTCCACTTCGCCGCGATCCTGTCGATGTGCATCGTGATCATGGTGACCCTGGTGGAAACCTCGGCCGATATCCTCGCCGTCGGTGAAATCATCGGCACCAAGGTCGACTCAAAACGCCTGGGCAACGGTTTGCGTGCAGACATGCTGTCGAGCATGATCGCGCCAATCTTCGGCTCCTTCACTCAGAGCGCCTTCGCCCAGAACGTCGGGCTGGTGGCGGTCACCGGGATCAAGAGCCGTTTCGTGGTGGCCACCGGTGGTGTGTTTCTGGTGGTGCTTGGGTTGCTGCCGTTCATGGGACGGGTCATCGCCGCCGTGCCAACCTCCGTACTTGGTGGCGCCGGCATCGTGCTGTTCGGTACCGTCGCCGCCAGCGGCATTCGGACGCTGTCCAAGGTCGACTACCGCAACAACGTCAACCTGATCATCGTCGCCACTTCCATCGGTTTCGGCATGATCCCCATCGCCGCCCCGAACTTCTACGACCACTTTCCCAGCTGGTTCTCGACGATCTTCCACTCGGGCATCAGCTCCTCGGCGATCATGGCCATCGTGCTGAACCTGACCTTCAACCACCTCACGGCCGGCAACTCGGACCAGCAATCGGTATTTGCCGCCGGTACTGAACGAGTCCTGCGTTATCAAGACCTGGCGGCGCTGCGGGAAGGGGACTACTTCAGCGAAGGTAAACTGCGCGACTGCGACGGGAATGAGATTCCGGTGGTGGAGATGGACCATGGGCACGCCGATTTACGGGCGGTGCATGCGAAAAGCAGTGAGCATGTCTAAAGATAGATAGTCAAAAGATTGCGGTCTGCGATCTTTTGACTTTATGGCAAGCACAAAAAAGCCCCTGAATCTTTCGATTCAGGGGCTTTTCGGTTTTGCTGTCTGGCTCCACGACCTGGACTCGAACCAGGGACCCAGTGATTAACAGTCACTTGCTCTACCAACTGAGCTATCGCGGAATGGCGTGTATGTTACTGATTCAAAAAGAGAAGTCAAGCCTCTGTTGGCAATTTGATGTTTTCATCGGATCAGAGGGAGGTTTATCGGCCATCGGCGGTTACCAGAAGCGCGGGAGAGGTCTACCATGGCTGCCCGGAAGTGGTGACACGCGCTGCCGGCCCTCAGCCGAAAAGGTATGCGCCATGAATCACCCAGCCTTCACACCCCGAAACAGTGGGGTGTTCCCATGAGCATCGCTCAGATCAGCTTGCCCAAAGGTGTCGGCCCGCACGCCGAGAAACTGTTCGACGCAATCACTCAGGCCAGCACCGCTGAAGAACTGAACCGCGCAGGCGGCAAGGCCGAAGGTTTTGTCCTGGGCCTGGAAAGCACCAAGGCGATCAAAAGTCAGGTGGCCGAGTCGCTTTATGTCGCCTATGACGACGCGGCCAGCCAGCGTGCGAGCGAATTGGCCTAACCGCCAAAAGTGATAGTGCCGAGCATCAGCTTGGCATACAGCATCGTGGCGGCCAGTTGCACCAGCCACAAGGCCAGGCCGCCAAGGAACACGCCCGCGGCCACTTGCAGCACCAGGTTATTACCGCGTTTGGCCGAGGAGCGGGGCACGAAGTGGTCCAGTTCATCGCGGTCGGCGCGTAGGTCGTCGTTTTTCATGTGGGTTCTCGCAAGAATTCTCGGGTGTACATAAAGCCTGTGGGAGTTTAAAGGGCGCAGCGGCTGCTTTGAGATTTATCTGAGGCCAATAAAAAACGGGAAGCCATTTTGGCTTCCCGTTTTCATGTCACGCGACGACTCAGATCACCTGAACGATGGCCTTGGTCACGGCGTCGATGTTGCTCTGGTTCAGCGCGGCAACGCAGATGCGGCCGGTGTCCAGGGCGTAGATGCCGAACTCGTTGCGCAGACGGGTCACTTGCTCAACCGTCAGGCCGGAGTAGGAGAACATGCCGCGCTGGCGACCGACGAAGCTGAAATCGCGCTGTGGAGCGTTTTTCGCCAGCAGGTCGACCATCTGGGTGCGCATGCCGCGAATCCGCAGACGCATTTCTGCCAGTTCTTCTTCCCACTGGGCACGCAATACCGGGCTGTTCAGCACAGCGGCGACGATGCTTGCACCGTGGGTCGGCGGGTTGGAGTAGTTGGTGCGGATCACGCGTTTGACTTGCGACAGCACGCGCGCGCTTTCTTCTTTCGATTCGCTGACGATCGACAGGGCGCCAACGCGCTCGCCGTACAGCGAGAAGGATTTGGAGAACGAGCTGGAAACGAAGAAGGTCAGGTTCGATTCGGCGAACAGGCGCACAGCGGCAGCGTCTTCATCGATACCGTCGCCAAAGCCCTGGTAGGCCATGTCGAGGAATGGAATGTGACCTTTGGCTTTCACCACGTCCAGCACGTTTTTCCAGTCCGCCGGGCTCAAGTCGACGCCAGTCGGGTTGTGGCAGCAAGCGTGCAGCACAACGATGGAGCCGGACGGCAGGGCGTTCAGGTCTTCCAGCAGGYCGGCGCGGTTAACGTCGTGGGTGGCGGCGTCATAGTAGCGATAGTTCTGTACTGGGAAACCGGCGGTTTCGAACAGTGCGCGGTGGTTTTCCCAGCTCGGGTCGCTGATCGCCACGACGGCGTTCGGCAGCAGTTGCTTGAGGAAATCGGCACCGATTTTCAGCGCGCCAGTACCGCCGACGGCCTGGGTGGTGATGACCCGGCCAGCAGCGATCAGTGGCGAGTCATTGCCGAACAGCAGTTTCTGCACGGCCTGGTCGTAGGCGGCGATGCCGTCGATCGGCAAGTAGCCACGGGAAACGTGTTGAGCGGCGCGAATCGTCTCGGCTTCGACAACGGCGCGCAGGAGAGGGATTCGCCCTTGCTCGTCGCAGTAAACACCGACCCCCAGGTTGACCTTGGTGGTACGGGTATCGGCATTGAATGCTTCGTTGAGGCCCAGGATTGGATCGCGTGGTGCCATTTCGACAGCGGAGAACAGGCTCATTATTGCGGCGGCTCTGAATGGAGTGTGGAGGGACGTGTCGCGCTCCAGCCGAATGCACTAGAGCGGTGCACAAACGGGGAGCTAGTATAGAGGCCATCAGCGATTGATGGCGACAGGCGATTCGGCTTTTACGGTAAGTTTTTCCAATTATTTTTCGATCGTTGGTCGAGCGACGTCGTCAAAGGTTTTACCCGATGTAGGACGTTTGCCTTGAAAGGGATGGCAATCGGCTCCACATTGAGCACAATCCAGTTTTTTCCTCGGGCGACATCGGTCGTTTGCGGTCTTTCTCGTTCCTGTCCGGCTTAACCGGGCAAGAGTGAACCAGAGGTATGTATGTCTGAATTCCAGCTAGTCACCCGCTTCGAGCCCGCCGGCGATCAGCCGGAAGCCATCCGTCTGATGGTCGAGGGCATCGAGGCCGGGCTGGCGCACCAGACGCTGCTCGGTGTGACCGGCTCGGGCAAGACCTTCAGCATCGCCAACGTGATCGCCCAAGTGCAGCGCCCGACGCTGGTGCTGGCGCCGAACAAGACCCTGGCCGCGCAATTGTACGGCGAGTTCAAGGCGTTCTTCCCGAACAACGCCGTTGAATACTTCGTCTCCTATTACGACTACTACCAGCCCGAAGCTTATGTGCCGTCGTCCGACACCTTCATCGAGAAGGACGCCTCGATCAACGACCACATCGAGCAGATGCGCCTGTCCGCGACCAAAGCGCTGCTGGAACGCAAAGACGCAATCATCGTCACCACGGTGTCGTGCATCTACGGTCTGGGCAGCCCGGAAACCTATTTGAAGATGGTGTTGCACGTGGATCGCGGCGACAAGCTCGACCAGCGTGCGCTGTTGCGTCGCCTGGCCGACCTGCAATACACCCGCAACGACGTGGATTTCGCCCGGGCGACTTTCCGGGTGCGCGGCGATGTGATTGATATCCACCCGGCGGAATCCGATTTTGAGGCGATCCGCATCGAGCTGTTCGATGACGAGGTGGAAAGCCTGTCCGCCTTCGATCCGCTGACGGGCGAAGTCATCCGCAAGCTGCCGCGCTTCACCTTCTATCCGAAGAGCCATTACGTGACGCCTCGGGAAACCCTGCTCGACGCCGTCGAGGGGATCAAGGTCGAGTTGCAGGAGCGCCTGGAATACCTGCGCTCCAACAACAAACTAGTGGAAGCCCAGCGGCTGGAGCAACGCACCCGTTTCGACCTGGAGATGATTCTGGAGCTGGGTTACTGCAACGGCATCGAAAACTACTCGCGCTACCTGTCGGGCCGTGCATCCGGCGAGGCGCCGCCCACCTTGTTTGACTACCTGCCAGCCGACGCCTTGCTGGTGATCGACGAATCCCACGTCAGCGTGCCGCAGGTCGGTGCCATGTATAAGGGCGACCGGTCCCGTAAGGAAACGCTGGTGGAATACGGCTTCCGCCTGCCATCGGCGCTGGATAACCGGCCAATGCGTTTCGACGAGTTCGAAGGCATCAGCCCGCAGACAATATTTGTCTCGGCCACGCCGGGCAATTACGAGGCGGAGCACGCAGGGCGCGTGGTCGAGCAAGTGGTGCGCCCGACTGGCCTGGTGGACCCGCAGATCGAAATCCGTCCGGCGCTGACTCAGGTCGACGACTTGCTCTCGGAAATCACCAAGCGCGTAGCCCTGGAAGAGCGGGTGCTGGTGACCACGCTGACCAAGCGCATGTCCGAGGATTTGACCGATTACCTGGCCGATCACGGCGTGCGCGTGCGTTATCTGCACTCGGACATCGACACCGTGGAGCGGGTCGAGATCATCCGTGACTTGCGCCTCGGCACCTTCGATGTGCTGGTGGGGATCAACCTGCTGCGTGAAGGCCTGGACATGCCGGAAGTCTCGCTGGTGGCGATTCTTGATGCGGACAAGGAGGGTTTCCTGCGCTCCGAACGCTCGCTGATCCAGACCATTGGCCGGGCGGCACGCAACCTTAATGGCCGGGCGATTCTGTATGCGGATCGGATTACTGGTTCCATGGAGCGGGCAATCGGCGAAACCGAGCGTCGTCGCGACAAGCAGATCGCCTTCAACCTGGCCAACGGCATTACGCCCAAAGGGGTGTTCAAGGACGTCGCCGACATTATGGAAGGCGCGACTGTGCCGGGTTCGCGCAGCAAGAAGCGCAAAGGCATGGCCAAGGCTGCCGAGGAAAGCGCCAAATACGAAGCCGAATTGCGTTCGCCGAGCGAGATCACCAAGCGCATTCGTCAGCTGGAAGAGAAGATGTACCAGCTCGCCCGCGACCTGGAGTTCGAAGCCGCGGCGCAGCTGCGCGACGAAATCGGCAAGCTGCGGGAGCGGTTGATCGCGGTTTGACGCTCCCTCTGTAGAAGCTGCCGAAGGCTGCGATCCTTTGATCTTGTTTTTACAGGCAAAGTCAAAAGATCGCAGCCTTGGCAGCTCCTGCGGCGCTTAAATCCCGCACTCACTGGAGCCGGGCGGCTATCGCCTGTTACCATTCGCCCCTTGTTTGATCTTCGCTTTTCATTCTTTTTGAGACATGCCATGACCACCGTCCGCACTCGCATCGCGCCATCGCCTACCGGGGACCCCCACGTAGGTACCGCTTACATCGCTTTGTTCAACTACTGCTTTGCCAAGCAGCATGGCGGTGAGTTCATCCTGCGGATCGAAGACACCGACCAACTGCGTTCGACCCGCGAGTCCGAACAGCAGATTTTCGACGCCCTGCGCTGGTTGGGTATCGACTGGAGCGAAGGCCCGGATGTCGGCGGCCCGCACGGTCCTTACCGTCAGAGTGAGCGCGGCGATATCTACCAGAAGTACTGCCAGCAACTGGTCGACATGGGCCATGCCTTCCCGTGCTTCTGCACCGCTGAAGAACTGGACCAGATGCGCGCCGAGCAAATGGCCCGCGGTGAGACCCCGCGTTACGACGGCCGTGCGCTGTTGCTGTCCAAGGAAGAAGTCGCGCGCCGCCTGGCTGCCGGCGAACCCCACGTGATCCGCATGAAAGTGCCGACCGAAGGCGTGTGCGTGGTGCCGGACATGCTGCGTGGCGATGTCGAGATCCCGTGGGATCGCATGGACATGCAAGTGCTGATGAAGACCGACGGCCTGCCGACGTACTTCCTGGCCAACGTGGTCGACGACCACCTGATGGGCATCACCCACGTGCTGCGCGGTGAAGAATGGCTGCCTTCGGCACCGAAACTGATCCTGCTGTACGAGTACTTCGGCTGGGAACAGCCGCAGCTGTGCTACATGCCGCTGCTGCGTAACCCGGACAAGAGCAAGCTGTCCAAGCGCAAGAACCCGACCTCGGTGACGTTCTACGAGCGCATGGGCTTCATGCCGGAAGCGATGCTCAACTACTTGGGCCGCATGGGCTGGTCGATGCCGGACGAGCGCGAGAAGTTCTCCTTGCAGGAAATGGTCGACAACTTCGACTTGAACCGCGTCTCGCTTGGCGGGCCGATTTTCGACATCGAGAAACTGTCGTGGCTCAACGGCCAGTGGCTGCGTGACCTGCCGGTGGAAGAGTTCGCCGCTCGCGTGCAGAAGTGGGCGCTGAACCCTGAATACATGATGAAGATCGCGCCGCACGTGCAGGGCCGGGTTGAAACCTTCAGCCAGGTCGCACCGCTGGCTGGCTTCTTCTTCGCTGGTGGCGTGAATCCGGACGCTAAACTGTTCGAATCCAAGAAGCTCTCGGGCGATCAGGTTCGTCAGTTGATGCAATTGATCCTGTGGAAGCTGGAAAGCCTGCGTCAGTGGGAGAAGGACAGCATCACTGCAACGATTCAGGCGGTGGTCGAATCCCTGGAGCTGAAGCTGCGTGACGCCATGCCGCTGATGTTTGCTGCGATCACCGGGCAGGCCAGTTCGGTATCGGTACTCGACGCGATGGAAATCCTCGGTCCGGACCTGACCCGTTTCCGTCTGCGCCAGGCCATTGACCTGCTGGGCGGCGTGTCGAAGAAAGAAAACAAAGAGTGGGAAAAGCTYCTGGGCGCGATTGCCTGACGGCGTTTGACTCAGTAGGAGCTGCCGAAGGCCGCGATCTTTTGATCCTGATCTTCGGCGCTTCCCCCGAATTTACGGGGGGAGGGCGGTAAGTGATTGTTATGTCGGCAAAAAATTTTAAATTTTTTGAAAAATAAGTTTGACAGCTTTCCGATGCGCCATTAAGATTCGCCCCGTCCTCAGCGATGAGGGGCTATAGCTCAGCTGGGAGAGCGCTTGCATGGCATGCAAGAGGTCGACGGTTCGATCCCGTCTAGCTCCACCAATTTACACTTCAAGGTCTGGCCACACCGGCCTTGAAGCGATCAACACTCAGCGTTGATCAGTTGTATAGAAGGGTTTGCGTCCCCTTCGTCTAGTGGCCTAGGACACCGCCCTTTCACGGCGGTAACAGGGGTTCGAGTCCCCTAGGGGACGCCAGTTTTACAGAAGCGATGTTGCAAGATATCGCTCCGCCGCGAGGCGAAAAATCCGGGGCTATAGCTCAGCTGGGAGAGCGCTTGCATGGCATGCAAGAGGTCGACGGTTCGATCCCGTCTAGCTCCACCAATTTTACAGTTCAAGGTCTGGCCACACCGGCCTTGAATCGATCAGCTCTCAGCACTGATCAGTTGTATAGAAGGGTTTGCGTCCCCTTCGTCTAGTGGCCTAGGACACCGCCCTTTCACGGCGGTAACAGGGGTTCGAGTCCCCTAGGGGACGCCACGATTACCCGCTTTGCGGGATTTTTAAGGGTCATTCAATTATTGAATGGCCCTTTTGTTTGTCTGGCGTTTGGCCAAATCTCCTTTTTCCCCAACACTGTTCTTCAGACCAGCGGTCACATCCACGACTTGCGGAAAATTATTATGAGAATAATATTCTAGTCGTAATATTCGGAGGCAACGATGAACGATAAAAAAGCTCAAACCCGCGAACGCATCCTCAAGGCTGCCAGTGCAGCGCTGATCCAGCGCGGCCCGGCCGAGCCGAGCGTGGGCGAAGTGATGGGCGCGGCCGGCCTGACGGTCGGCGGTTTCTACGCGCACTTCGAAAGCAAGGACGCGTTGATGCTGGAGGCGTTCAAGCAGCTGCTCAGCCATCGTCGTGACTTGATCGCCGACATGGATGCCGAGTTGACCGGCGAAGAGCGTCGCGCGTTGGTCGCAGCGTTCTACCTGTCGCGCAAACACCGTGATTCCACCGAGCAGGCATGCCCGGTTCCAGCGTCGATCAGTGAACTGGGCCGTCTGCCGGACGAATTTCGCGTGGCGTTGAATGAACATATTGAATTGATGGTCGCGCAGTTGGCAGCCAGCCCGGAAGACATCGACAAGGTCTTGGCCGACATCGCCTTGATGGTGGGTGGTTTGGCGCTGGCGCGGGCGCTGGGGCCAGGAGAGTTGTCCGATCGATTGCTGCGCGCCGCCAAATCGGCGGTGCTGTGACCTAAAGGCATCCAGCCTGAGGAGATGGGCGATGAACACGTTGAGCTGGGTTCGTGGCGTTAATGGCACCTTGGGCTGGTTCGCACCGAAGCTGGTGGCGAGCAAGATGCGTCTGGCATTCATGACCCCGCGGGAGTTGCCGCCGCGTGATTGGGAATTGCCGCTGCTGGCGAAATCCGAGCGGATCACCTTGCGCTTCGGCCTCTCGGCGCTGCGTTGGGGACAGGGCCCGGCGGTGTTGTTGATGCACGGCTGGGAAGGCCGGCCAACGCAGTTTGCCGCGCTGATCACGGCGCTGGTCGATGCCGGTTACACCGTGGTCGCCCTGGACGGCCCGGCTCATGGTCGCTCGCCTGGACGCGAAGCCAATGTGGTGCTGTTCGCCCGGGCGATGCTTGAAGCAGCTGCTGAACTACCGCCGCTGCAAGCGGTAATCGGTCACTCGATGGGCGGCGCCAGCGCCATGCTCGCGGTGCAGTTGGGCTTGCGCACCGAAACCCTGGTCTCGATCGCCGCCCCGGCGCGAATCCTTGGGGTGCTGCGCGGTTTTGCGCGCTATGTACGCCTGCCGCCCAAAGCCCGTTCGGCGTTCATTCGTCAGGTCGAAAAAGACGTTGGCATGCGTGCTGCTGCGCTGGATGTCGCGCACTATCAGCTCGACATGCCAGGCCTGATTGTCCATGCCGAGGACGACAGCTTTGTCTCGGTCAAGGAGTCCCAATTGATTCACGAAGCCTGGTTCGACAGTCGCTTGTTGCGCCTGGAAGAGGGCGGTCATCAGCGGGTCCTGGCCGATCCGCGGGTGATCGATGGCGTGCTCTCGCTGCTGGCCGGTCGCAGCCTGCAATCGCGCCAATCGGCCTGAGCTTCCGTTACACTGCCCCGGTCGAAATAATCTGACCGGGAGTGGGGCATGGGCTGGGATCGGGCAACGCCGTTTATCATTGATCTGGAAGTGGGCGCCGAAGACATCGACGGGTTGGGCCACGCGAACAACGCGGTGTACGTGACCTGGCTCGAGCGCTGTGCCTGGCGTCACTCGCAGCGGCTGGGTCTGGACCTGGTCGAGTATCGGCGGCTGGACCGGGCTATGGCGGTGGTGCGACACGAGATTGATTACCTGGCGGCGGCCTACGAAGGCGATGAGCTGCAGCTGGCGACCTGGATCGTCGATTGGGATCAGCGCCTGAGAATGACCCGACACTTCCAGCTGATCCGCCCCAGTGACAACTCGACGTTGCTGCGGGCGCAGACCACGTTCGTGTGCATCGAACTGTCGACCGGCAAGCCCAAGCGCATGCCGGCGGAATTCATCGAGGGCTATGGCTCGGCGTTGCAAGTTCCAAGCTGACACAGTCCGCACATTTGCCACCGCCCGGTCTGACGAAATACCTTCTGCACGCCGAAACCAGTAAACTGCCGCACGTTTTTCGTTGAGTGTGTTTTTCATGCAAATTGCTTTGGCGCCCATGGAGGGGTTGGTCGACAACATCCTGCGGGACGTGCTGACCCGTGTGGGCGGTATCGATTGGTGTGTAACCGAGTTCATTCGGATCAACGATCAGCTGCTCACGCCTGCCTACTACCACAAGTTCGGCCCGGAACTGCTGACCGGCGCCCGTACCGCCTCCGGCGTGCCGCTGCGGGTGCAACTGCTTGGCTCCGATCCGGTGTGCCTGGCGGAAAACGCTGCACTGGCCTGCGAATTGGGTTCCGAAGTCATCGACCTGAACTTCGGCTGCCCGGCCAAGACCGTCAATAAGTCGCGCGGTGGCGCCGTTCTGCTCAAAGAGCCTGAGCTGCTCAACGAAATCGTCGAACATGTCCGCCGTGCGGTGCCAGCGCACATTCCAGTGACCGCCAAAATGCGCCTGGGCTTCGACAGTCCCGATGGCTCGCTGGTTTGCGCCACAGCCCTGGCCGAAGGCGGCGCGGCGCACATCGTGGTTCACGCGCGGACCAAAACGGATGGCTACAAGCCGCCAGCTCACTGGGAATGGATCCCGCGGGTCCAGGACGTGGTCAAGGTGCCAGTGTTCGCCAACGGTGACATCTGGAGCGTGGAGGACTGGCGACGTTGCCGCGAGATCAGCGGCGTCGAAGATATCATGCTCGGTCGTGGCCTGGTGTCGCGTCCGGATCTGGCAAGGCAGATCGCTGCGGCGCGGGCCGGTGAGGAGGTCGTCGAGATGACCTGGGCCGAGCTGCTGCCGCTGATTCAGGATTTCTGGCTGCAAGCCAAGGCCCAGATGACACCACGCCAATCGCCGGGTCGCCTGAAGCAGTGGCTGGCAATGCTGACCCGTAATTATCCCGAAGCAGTAGAGTTGTTCGGCGTCCTGCGTCGTGAAACCGAGCTGGATCAGGTCTCGCGTTTACTGGGGCTGCCGGTGTCTGAAGCCGCCTGAGTCTGCTTGAAAAAAATCTGAAAATAATCTCTTGAAAAGTAATCAGCGGTCCTTATCTAAGGATTACGCGATGCCGAATTCGGGTCGCGGAGACAAAAAAACTTGCTGATTATGTTCAGGAGATTTGAATCATGAGTACTGCATTTTCCTTGGCCCCACTGTTCCGTTCCTCGGTAGGTTTCGACCGTTTCAACGACCTGTTCGAAACCGCCCTGCGCAATGAGCCAGGCAGCACCTATCCACCCTACAACGTTGAAAAATACGGTGATGATCAATACCGCATCGTTGTGGCGGCCGCCGGTTTCCAGGAAGACGACCTGGACCTGCAAGTAGAAAAAGGTGTACTGACCATCAGTGGCGGCAAACGTGACGCGGACGAAAACGTCACTTACCTGTACCAAGGCATCGCACAGCGCGCCTTCAAACTGTCGTTCCGTCTGGCGGACCACATCGAAATCAAGGCCGCCGAACTGCGCAACGGTTTGTTGAATATTGAGCTGTTGCGGGTGATTCCGGAAGAAGCGAAAGCCAAACGCATCCCGATCAATGGGGCGGAAAAACCGGCTCTGCAACACTAATCGGTCAGAGCAAATGAGAAGGGCGCCATCCACTGGCGCCCTTTTTTTGTCCGTTATCCCGTCCTGAATAAGATTTACACCTATTTGTAGCAGCTGCCGAGCCCGCGAGGCTGCGATCGGCTGCGTAGCAGTCGCAAAACCTGCCACCGCGTTCTTTCAGGTAAATGGTATTGACTGGATTACGACTGCTTCGCAGCCGAACGCAGCCTCGCAGGCTCGACAGCTGCTACAGTCGAATGCGGAGCTGCTACGGGTCTATTTGAGCAGTTTCTGAAACTCCTCCACCAGCAACGGCCGGCTGTGCAAATACCCCTGATACAAATGGCAGCCCAGCCCTTGCAAGAACTCCAGTTGCTCCTCGGTTTCCACCCCTTCGGCAATCACTTCCAGTTCCAGGCTGCGGGCCATGGCGACGATGGCGCGAATGATTTCGGCATCGTTGGGGTCGGTGGTGGCGTCGCGGACGAATGACTGGTCGATTTTCAGGGTGTCGACCGGCAGGCGCTTGAGGTAGGTCAGCGAGGAGTAACCGGTACCGAAATCGTCCATGGCAAAGCTCACGCCGAGTTTTTTCAGGCGTCGCATTTTGCTGATGGTGTCGTCCAGGTTCTGGATGACGATGCCTTCGGTGATTTCCAGTTTCAGCAACGAGCAGGGCAGGTCGTGGCTGCCGAGGCTGTGCTCGATGCGTTCGACGAAGTCGTTCTGACGGAATTGCCGCGGGCTGATATTCACGCACAGGCTGAAATTGAGCGGGTCGATCAGGCCTTTGGCGATCAGGCGTTTGAAGGCCGCACAAGCTTCGTCGAGGATCCATGTGCCGACTTCCAGAATCAGCCCGCTGTCTTCCAGCACCTTGATGAACTCGGTCGGCGATTGCGCGCCCAGTTGCGGATGGTGCCAGCGCACCAGGGCTTCGGCGCCGGTAATGCGGTTGTTGCGGGCGTCCACCTGAGGCTGGTATTGCACGCTGAACTCACCCCGGGAAAGGGCCAGGCGCAGGTCGGTTTCCATGCGCAGGCGTTCGCTGGCGGCCTTCTGCATGGTGTTGTGATACATCTGCGTGGTGTTGCGGCCCGAGTCCTTGGCGCGGTAGAGGGCGATATCGGCGCGCTTGAGCAGGTCGGTCGGGGTCGAGCCGTGGTCGGGGATCAGCGCGATGCCGATGCTCGGCGTCACTTGCAGGCGCTGTCCATCGAGAAACATCGGTTCGGACAGCAATTCGCGCAAGGTATCCGCCAGTTCCCGGACTTGAGCGCTGACGTCGGTGCGCGAGCCTTCCAGGCCACTGAGCAGCACCACGAACTCATCGCCGCCCAGGCGTGCGACGGTGTCTTCCATGCGTACGCTGGCTTCAAGGCGCGCGGTGATGATTTTCAGCACCGTATCGCCCACCGGGTGGCCGAGGGAGTCGTTGATGTGCTTGAAGTGGTCGAGGTCGAGGAACATCAGGGCGCCACGCAAGTTGTGGCGCTTGAGCAGGGCGATCTGCTGGCTCAGGCGGTCCATCAACAGCGCGCGGTTCGGCAGGTTGGTCAGCGGGTCGTGGTAGGCCAGGTGACGGATCTGCGCTTCGGCATTTTTCAGCAGGCTGACGTCCCGGGCGGTCAGCAGCAGGCAGGCGGTTTCGTTGAGGGTGATCGGTTCCACCGAGACTTCGACGGTCAGCAACTCGCCGCGCTTGTTGCGCCCGAGCATTTCCAGGTGGTGAACCCGGCCCTTGATCTGTAGTTCGGCCAGCAACGCCGAGCGTTGTTTCTCCTCGGCCCAGATGCCGACCTGATACACCGTGCGGCCCACCACTTCATCGGCACGGTAGCCGGTCAGGCGGCAGAAGCCGTCGTTAACCTCCAGATAGCGTCCAGTGTCGCGCTCGGTAATGGTGATGGCGTCGGGGCTTGAGTGGAAGGCCTTGGCGAACTTCTCTTCGCTGGCCTTGAGCGCCGCTTCCGAGCGTTGCTGTTGGGTGATGTCGCGCAGGGTGGTGACGATGCACGGCTGGTCGCCGACGCTGATCTGGCGGCTGGAGATCACGCAGGTCAGGGATTGCCCGTCCTTGTGTTGAACGATGATCGCCACATTGTTCAGGCCCTGTTCGCGGATGACCCGCTCGATCCTTTGCAGGCTTTTCGCCGAGGCGTCCCACAGACCGATTTCGTCGGCGCTGCGGCCGATGACGTCGGTGGTGCTCCAGCCGAACGTCTGGGTGAAACTGGAGTTGATCTCGATGAAGTGGCCGGTGTCCTGGCGCGTGACGCAGATCGGGTCGGGGCTGACCTGGAACAACGTGGCGAATTTCTCTTCCGACGCTATCAGTTGCTGTTCGCGCTCCACTTGCTCGGTGATGTCCAGCAATGTGCCGGCCATGCGCAGCGGGTTGCCGTCATCATCGCGGTAGAGTCTGGCGCGGCTTTCCAGGTAGCGCGAACTACCGTCCGGCAGCTGCACGCGGTAGGTCAGTTGATAATTGCCGGCGGGGCCTTCGCGTAAGCTGCGGTAAGCGTCGCGCATGGTGTCGCGTTCTTCACCGGGTACACCTTCGAAAAACGCATCGAAGGATTCATGGAAGGGTTTGGGCTCCAGGCCATGCAGCTGGGCGGCCCGCGCCGAGCCGTAAAGCATGCCGCTGGGGATATGCCAGTCCCAGGTGCCGAGTTGTGCTGAATCCAGGGCCAGGTCGAGGCGTTCCTGGCTGTCTTTGAGGGCGTGCTCGGCGATTTTGCGTTCGGTGGTGTCAAGGAATGTGCTCAGCAGATAGGGCTGGCCTTCGAGCTCGACCTTTTGCGCGCTGAGAATGCCGTCGTGAACCTGCCCGTTGCTGGCGCGAAATTGCACCTCCATGTTGATCAGCTCACCTTTGGCCTTGGTGGCCTTGACCAGTTCCGCCCGTTGCTCAGGGTTGACCCAAAGGCCAAGCTCCAGTGTGGTTCGGCCGATTGCATCTTGCACCGGCCAGCCGAACAGGCTTTCGAAATACTGGTTGGCTTCGCTGATCAGGCCGTCTTCCTGTCGGGTCAGCAGCACCATGTTCGGGCACAGGTGAAACAGCGTGGCGAAGCGTTTTTCCGAGCTGCTCAGCGCTTGTTCACGCTGGCGCTGGTGGGTGATTTCACGGATGACCCCGATCATTCGTGGCCGGCCGTTTTTGTCCGGTAGCAGGCTGCCGTTGATTTCCAGCCAGTGCAGGCTGCCGTCGGGCCAGCGGATGCGGTGGTGCATGGCCTGCTCCAGCGGAGCGCCGGCGATCACTGCATTGAAGGCGCGGATGGCTTTCGCCCGATCCTCCTGGGGCAGCAGGTCGAGGTATTCCAGATCCTCGGGCAACGGTTGCCGGGGATCGAAGCCGAACAACGCCTGAGTACCCCGTGACCAGCTGATCTGCCCGCGCTCGATGTCCCAATACCAGGCGCCCAGTCGGGCACCATTGAGGGCCGCGAGCAACTGTGGGGCGCTTTCCCAGCTCTGCTCGGACCGTTTTGGGTCAATTGCCTGAATTCGCGGCATTGGCGGCATACGTTCAACAGATTTGGGCATGGATGACAGGCCTTGGGCTGAATTGGGCGTTAGGCACAGGGTTTTGGGGCTCTATAGGCGTAGCACAAAAGAAGAAGCACAGCTTAGCCGCGAGTCCCTGGCTGATCGATTTGTGCATCCAGCAAAGCCATGAAGGCCTTTGCCGCGTTCGACAGCGTCCGTTCGGTGTGCAGGATATAGCCTAGCTGGCGAGTGAGCTGTATGCCCGGCAAGGGTATGCGCGCCACTTGCTCATCCAGCATGGTGCGCGGCAAAACGCTCCAGGCCAGGCCGATCGAGACCATCATCTTGATGGTCTCCAGATAATTGGTGCTCATGGCGATGTTCGGCGTCAGGCCCTGGGCCTCGAACAGGCGTTGCACGATGTGGTGGGTAAAGGTGTTGCCGCCGGGGAAAACCGCGGGGTGCAGGGCAATGTCCGCCAGGCTGACCGCACCGTTGCTGATCAGCGGATGCTCCGGGGCGGCCACGAAATCCAGCGGGTCGTCCCACACGGGCGTGGCCTTGACCAATGTGTGAGGTTCCGGTGCAAGGGTGATGACTGCCAGTTCAGCGCGGCCATGGAGGATTTCTTCGTAGRCCACTTCCGAATCGAGGAACTGAATATCCAGCGCTACCTGCGGGTAACGTCGGGTGAACTCCCTTAATAAGGGCGGCAAGCGATGCAGGCCGATGTGATGGCTGGTGGCCAATGTCAGACGACCGGTCACTTCGCCAGTCAGGTTGGTCAGGGCGCGGCGGGTGTCATCCAGTACATTGAGGATCTGATAGGCCCGTGGCAGCAAGGCGCGGCCGGCTTCGGTCAGGCCGACTTCCCGGCCCAGTCGATCGAACAGTCGCACCTTCAATTGCTGCTCCAGCCCGGCGATGCGCTTGCTGATGGCCGGTTGCGTCAGGTGCAGTCGTTCACCGGCGCCGGAGAAGCTTCCGGTCTCGGCAATCGCGATAAAGGCGTTGAGGTTGGCGAGGTCCATAATGAGGTCTCAGTGGCATTCCAGTTGGTTATGCAAAGCATAAAAAATATGAATTTGAGTTATTTAATGTAACCCCCTAGGATCGACCTCACAAGCCAAGGGGTTATTGAATTACTCAAGATCCGGGGCATAGAAACAAGCTGATGAGGAAACCGTCTGATGGCCGGCAAAACGCTCTACGACAAGCTCTGGGATTCGCATTTGGTCAAGCAGCGCGACGATGGCTCTGCGCTGATCTACATCGATCGTCACATCATCCACGAAGTGACCTCGCCGCAAGCCTTCGAAGGCCTGCGTCTGGCCGGGCGCAAGCCTTGGCGCATCGATGCCAACATCGCGACCCCGGACCACAACGTACCGACCACCCCGGAGCGCAAGGGCGGCATCGAAGCGATCGTCGACCAGGTCTCGCGTTTGCAGGTTCAGACCCTCGACGATAACTGTGACGAATACGGCATCGTCGAATTCAAGATGAATGACGTCCGCCAAGGCATCGTCCACGTCATCGGCCCGGAGCAGGGTGCCACCTTGCCGGGCATGACCGTGGTCTGCGGCGACTCCCACACCTCGACCCACGGCGCATTCGGTGCCCTGGCTCACGGTATCGGCACCTCCGAGGTCGAGCACGTGCTCGCCACTCAGTGCCTGGTCGCCAAGAAAATGAAGAACATGCTGGTGTTGGTCGAGGGCAAATTGCCGTTCGGCGTGACTGCCAAGGACATCGTCCTCGCCGTGATCGGCAAGATCGGCACCGCCGGCGGTAATGGCCACGCCATCGAATTCGCCGGTAGCGCGATTCGCGACCTGTCCGTTGAAGGCCGCATGACCATCTGCAACATGTCCATCGAAGCCGGCGCCCGTGTTGGCCTGGTGGCTGCCGACGAAAAAACCGTGGCTTACGTCAAGGGCCGTCCATTTGCTCCGAAGGGCGCGGAATGGGATTTGGCCGTCGAAGCCTGGAAAGACCTGGTCTCCGACGCCGATGCCAAGTTCGACACCATCGTCGAGCTCGATGCCTCTCAGATCAAGCCGCAAGTCAGCTGGGGCACCTCGCCTGAGATGGTGTTGGCCGTGGATCAGAACGTGCCGGATCCGGCCAAGGAAATGGACCTGGTCAAGCGCGATTCCATCGAACGCGCCTTGAAATACATGGGTTTGACCGCCAATCAGGCGATCACCGACATTCAGTTGGACCGTGTATTCATCGGCTCCTGCACCAACTCGCGGATCGAAGACCTGCGCGCCGCCGCGGTGATCGCCAAGGGCCGCAAAGTGGCTTCGACCATCAAGCAGGCCATCGTGGTGCCGGGTTCGGGGCTGGTGAAGGCTCAGGCCGAATCCGAAGGCCTGGACAAGATTTTTATCGAGGCCGGTTTTGAATGGCGTGAGCCTGGCTGCTCGATGTGCCTGGCGATGAACCCGGACCGTTTGGAGTCGGGCGAGCATTGCGCGTCGACCTCCAACCGTAACTTCGAAGGCCGTCAGGGCGCCGGTGGTCGTACCCACCTCGTCAGCCCGGCCATGGCCGCCGCCGCCGCGGTGAACGGTCGTTTCGTCGACGTCCGTGAATTGATCTAAAGGAGCGCAGCATGAAAGCTTTTACCCAGCACACTGGTCTTGTCGCGCCTTTGGATCGTGCCAACGTCGACACCGACCAGATCATCCCGAAGCAGTTCTTGAAGTCGATCAAACGCACCGGTTTCGGTCCGAACCTGTTCGATGAGTGGCGTTATCTGGACGTTGGCCAGCCGTATCAGGACAACTCCAAGCGCCCGCTGAACAAGGACTTCGTCCTCAACGCCGAGCGTTATCAAGGCGCCAGCGTGTTGCTGGCCCGCGAGAACTTCGGTTGCGGCTCCAGCCGCGAGCACGCGCCGTGGGCACTGGAAGAGTACGGTTTCCGCAGCATCATCGCGCCGAGCTACGCCGACATCTTCTTCAACAACAGCTTCAAGAACGGCTTGCTGCCGATCATCTTGAGCGACGCTGAAGTCGATGAGCTGTTCAAGCAGGTTGAAGCGAACCCGGGCTACCAGTTGCAGATCGATCTGCAGGCCCAGACCGTGACCCGTCCGGACGGCAAAGTGCTGAGTTTCGAGATCGATGCCTTCCGTAAGCACTGCCTGTTGAATGGTCTCGACGATATTGGTCTGACTTTGCAGGATCACGAGGCGATTGCCACGTTTGAAGCCAAGCACCGCGCGAGCCAGCCATGGTTGTTTCGCGACGCCTGAGATTGATCTGGAATCGATGTAATCAGGGCCGGCCTCTTCGCGGGCAGGCCCAGACAGCGCAAGGTTAAACCTAAAAAGGAAGTCCCGATGACCAGCACCGCGCAGCACAGCCAGGTAGTCCAAAAACAATTCGGTGAACAGGCCTCGGCCTATCTGAGCAGCGCCGTACACGCTCAAGGCACCGAGTTCGCGCTGCTACAGGCTGAACTGGCGGGGCAGGGCGATGCTCGGGTACTGGACCTGGGTTGCGGCGCCGGTCATGTGAGTTTTCATGTGGCCTCGCTGGTCAGGGAAGTAGTCGCTTACGACCTGTCCCAGCAGATGCTCGATGTGGTTGCCGCCGCCGCTGTCGACCGGGGTTTGAGCAATGTGACCACGGTCAACGGCGCCGCCGAGCGTCTGCCATTCGCCGATGGCGAGTTCGACTTCGTCTTCAGCCGCTATTCGGCGCACCATTGGAGCGACCTCGGTGTGGCCCTGCGCGAAGTTCGCCGGGTGCTGAAACCGGGCGGGGTGGCGGCGTTCATCGATGTGTTGTCGCCGGGCAGCCCGTTGTTCGACACTTACTTGCAAAGCGTCGAAGTGCTGCGCGACACCAGCCACGTGCGCGATTATTCTGCGGGCGAGTGGTTGCGTCAGGTCAGCGAAGCGGGGTTGCATACCCGCAGTACCACGCGTCAACGGTTGCGCCTGGAGTACACCTCCTGGGTCGAGCGCATGCGTACGCCGCAGGTGATGCGCGCGGCGATCCTCGAGTTGCAGCAATCGATGGGCAACGAGGTGCGCGAATATTTTGAGATTGAAGCCGATGGTTCGTTCAGCACCGATGTACTGGTGCTGATGGCTGAACGATAGAATTTTTCCGGGCGCACCCGCGGGTGCGCCGACTGATGACATGAGGAAAGCATGAGCAAGCAGATTCTGATTCTCCCAGGCGACGGTATTGGCCCGGAAATCATGGCCGAAGCGGTCAAGGTGCTGGAGCTGGCGAACGACAAGTACAGCCTGGGCTTCGAACTGAGCCATGACGTGATCGGTGGCGCCGCCATCGACAAGCACGGCGTGCCGCTGGCCGATGAGACCCTGGCCCGTGCACGCGCAGCCGATGCTGTGCTGCTGGGCGCCGTGGGCGGCCCGAAATGGGACACCATCGAGCGTGACATCCGCCCTGAGCGCGGTCTGCTGAAAATCCGTGCGCAACTGGGCCTGTTCGGCAACCTGCGTCCGGCGATCCTGTACCCGCAACTGGCCGAGGCTTCCAGCCTGAAGGCAGAAATCGTTGCTGGCCTGGACATCCTCATCGTCCGTGAACTGACCGGCGGTATCTATTTCGGCGCGCCACGTGGCGTGCGCGAGTTGGAAAACGGCGAGCGCCAGGCCTACGACACGCTGCCATACAGCGAAACTGAAATCCGCCGTATCGCCCGTGTCGGTTTCGACATGGCGCGCGTACGCGGCAAGAAGCTGTGCTCGGTGGACAAGGCCAACGTGCTGGCCTCCAGCCAGCTGTGGCGTGAAATCGTCGAGCAAGTGGCCAAGGACTACCCGGACGTCGAACTGAGCCACATGTACGTCGACAACGCCGCCATGCAACTGGTGCGTGCGCCGAAGCAGTTCGACGTGATCGTCACCGACAACCTGTTCGGCGACATTCTTTCCGACGAAGCGTCGATGCTCACCGGTTCCATCGGCATGCTGCCGTCGGCGTCGCTGGATGCCAACAACAAAGGCATGTACGAGCCGTGCCACGGTTCGGCGCCAGACATCGCTGGCAAGGGCATTGCCAACCCGTTGGCGACCATTTTGTCGGTGTCGATGATGCTGCGTTACAGCTTCAATCTGCAGGATGCGGCCGACGCCATCGAGAAGGCCGTGAGCCTGGTTTTGGATCAGGGTCTGCGTACGGGAGACATCTGGTCGGCTGGTTGCACCAAGGTCGGTACGCAGGAAATGGGCGACGCAGTAGTCGCCGCGCTGCGGAATCTGTAATCTCTCTGGCCCGCTGCAATTTTCAACCTTGAAAGCAGCGGCCCACTTTTCAAGAAGGTGTAGTTGCGATGAAACGTGTAGGTCTGATCGGTTGGCGCGGCATGGTCGGTTCCGTGCTCATGCAGCGGATGCTGGAAGAGCAGGATTTCGATCTTATCGAGCCGGTGTTTTTCACCACTTCCAATGTCGGTGGCCAAGGCCCGTCCGTGGGCAAGGACATTGCTCCGCTCAAGGACGCTTACAGCATTGAAGAGCTGAAAACCCTCGACGTGATTCTGACCTGCCAAGGTGGCGACTACACCAGCGAAGTGTTCCCGAAGCTGCGCGAAGCCGGCTGGCAGGGTTACTGGATCGACGCCGCTTCCAGCCTGCGCATGCAGGATGACGCGGTGATCGTGCTGGACCCGGTGAACCGCAAGGTTATCGACCAGCAGCTCGACGCGGGCACCAAGAACTACATCGGCGGCAACTGCACCGTCAGCCTGATGTTGATGGGTCTGGGCGGTCTGTTCGAAGCCGGTCTGGTGGAGTGGATGAGCGCCATGACCTATCAGGCGGCCTCCGGTGGCGGCGCGCAGCACATGCGTGAGCTGATCAAGCAAATGGGTGTGACCCACGGCGCTGTCGCCGATCAACTGGCCGATCCGGCCAGCGCCATTCTCGACATCGACCGCCGTGTTGCCGAAGCCATGCGCAGCGACGCGTACCCGACCGAAAACTTCGGCGTACCGCTGGCCGGCAGCCTGATCCCGTGGATCGACAAGGAACTGCCGAACGGCCAGAGCCGTGAAGAGTGGAAGGCCCAGGCCGAAACCAACAAGATCCTCGGTCGCTTCAAGAGCCCGATCCCGGTGGACGGCATCTGCGTGCGCATCGGCGCCATGCGTTGCCATAGCCAGGCGCTGACCATCAAGCTGAACAAAGACGTGCCGATCGCTGACATCGAAGGGCTGATCAGCCAGCACAACCCTTGGGTCAAGCTGGTGCCGAACAACCGTGAGATCAGCATGCAGGAGCTGAGCCCGACGAAAGTCACCGGCACCCTGAACGTGCCGGTCGGTCGTCTGCGCAAGCTGAACRTGGGTTCGCAATTCGTCGGTGCCTTCACCGTCGGCGACCAACTGCTGTGGGGCGCGGCCGAGCCGCTGCGTCGCATGCTGCGGATCCTGCTTGAGCGTTGATCGATTGATGCAATGAAAGAACCCGTGCCTTGAAAGAGGTGCGGGTTTTTTATGCGCGCCATCCAACTTCTGTAGCAGCTGGCGAAGCCTGCGTCCGGCTGCGCAGCAGTCGTAAACCCTGCGCGCGCGGTTTGCCTGAATGATCGGGATCGCCATGACGAGGACTTCGTCCTCGAACGCAGCCTTCGGCAGCTGCTACAAGGCTTCCCCATTCATTGCCTCACCACCAACCACCCGGTAAAGTGCCGCTCCCCCCGTTTCGCCAGAGGTAGAACCATGAGCCAGTCCTTCGATATTGCCGTGATCGGCGCCACCGGTACTGTCGGCGAAACACTCGTCCAGATTCTCGAAGAACGCGACTTCCCGGTCGGCAATCTGCACCTGCTGGCGAGCAGTGAATCGGCCGGACACTCGGTGCCGTTTCGCGGCAAGAACGTGCGGGTGCGCGAAGTCGATGAGTTCGACTTCAGCAAAGTCCAGTTGGTGTTCTTCGCCGCCGGTCCGGCGGTGACCCTCAGTTTCGCCCCGCGCGCTACGGCCGCCGGTTGCTCGCTGATCGACCTGTCCGGCGCGTTGCCGGCCGATCAGGCGCCGCAAGTGGTGCCCGAGGCCAATGCTGCAATTCTTGCCGGCCTGAAAAAGCCCTTCCAGGTCAGCAGCCCAAGCCCTTCGGCGACAGCACTGGCGGTGGTGCTGGCGCCGCTGCTCGACTTGCTCGACCTGCAACGCGTCAGCCTGACGGCGTGCCTGGCGGTATCCGCCCAGGGCCGCGAAGCCGTCAGCGAGCTGGCCCGGCAAACCGCCGAACTGCTCAACGTGCGTCCGCTGGAGCCGGCTTTCTTCGATCGGCAGATGGCTTTTAACCTGTTGGCGCAAGTCGGTGCGCCCGATGCTCAGGGCCACACGTTGCTGGAAAAGCGTCTGGTGCGCGAGCTGCGTCAGGTCTTGTCGCTGCCTTTATTAAAGATTTCCGTCACTTGCATTCAAGCCCCGGTGTTTTTTGGCGATAGCTATAGCGTGACCTTGCAGTCATCGAGCGCTGTCGACCTGGCGAAAGTCAACGCGGCACTGGAAGCGGCGCCCGGTATCGAGCTGGTCGAGGCGGGCGATTACCCGACTCCGGTAGGCGATGCGGTAGGGCAGGACGTGGTTTACGTTGGTCGGGTTCGCAGCGGGATCGACGACCCGGCGGAACTTAACGTATGGCTGACGTCAGATAACGTACGCAAAGGCGCCGCGCTCAATGCTGTGCAGGTGGCTGAATTGTTGATAAAAGACCTGCTGTAAAAGATACTTGGCAACAATTTTTTCTAGTGGTTCCAGCCGAACACCATGTTTGGCTGGAATGCTTGAGGCGAGCCATCCCGCAGGGCTTTCGTCGCATGAATGAAACGATCGCGCGCGACGACCCTTCGCCGTCGCGCGCAACGCCTTACGGCAGCGGCAATCAACACCTTCTCGCTGGCCGAGGAATGTTCAAACAAAGGATGAGGCTATGGTTCAAGTTCGCAAACTGGTGTTAGCAATAGCGGCCGCCTCGGCGCTGTCCTCCGGTATGGCGCATGCCCTCGGGCTTGGGGAATTGACCCTGAAATCGACGCTGAACCAGCCTCTGGTAGCAGAAATCGAGTTGCTCGACGTCAAGGACCTCACGGCTGCCGAAGTGGTGCCGAGCCTGGCCTCGCCCGAAGATTTCGCCAAGGCCGGTGTCGATCGTCAGGCGTTCCTCAACGACCTGACTTTCACGCCGGTGCTTAACGCCAGCGGCAAAAGCATCCTGCGCATCACCTCCAGCAAACCGCTGTCCGAACCGATGGTGAAATTCCTGGTTCAGGTGATGTGGCCAAGCGGTCGTCTGCTGCGTGATTACAGCGTGCTGCTCGATCCGTCCAAATTCTCGCCGCAAACCGCCGATGCCGCCGCGCAACCGGCGCCAGCCCAGGCGGTGACCGCGCCAGTCACCGGCGCGACCAAATCCACGCAATACACCACCACGTCGCGCGATACCTTATGGGAAATCGCCGCGAAGGCGCGTAACGGTGGATCGATCCAGCAAACCATGCTGGCCATCCAGGCGCTGAACCCGGATGCCTTTATCGACGGCAACATCAACCGGCTGAAAGCCGGCCAGGTGCTGCGTCTGCCGGATCAGGTGCAAAGCGCCAGCCTGCCGCAACCCAAAGCCATCGCTGAAGTCGCGGCGCAGAACTCTGCATGGCGCCACGGTCGTCGCTATGTGGCGAAGCCTGGAAGCGGGCAGCAGCAACTCGACGCCACCAAGCGTGCTCGCGGTGACGGCGCTTCGTCGCAAATCGCCACGGACAAGCTGAGCCTGGTCTCTGCCGACACCGGCAAGGGCCGTGGCAAAGGTGCCGCCGGTGATGCGAAAGCCTTGAGCAACAAGCTGGCCGTGACCCAGGAAAGCCTCGACACGGCTCGCCGTGACAACGCTGAACTGAAAAGCCGCATGAACGACCTGCAAAGCCAGCTGGACAAGCTGCAGCGCCTGATCGAACTGAAGAATAATCAGTTGGCCAAGCTGCAAGCCGAAGGCGGCGCGGGCGCACCGGCGGCTACGACCGCTCCGGCGATGTCGGCCGAGCTGGCAGCCAGCCCGGCGGCAACACCTGTTGAAGTGACTCCGGCGGCTCCTGCGCCGGAAGTCGTTCCGGCGCCAGCCGTCGAGCCGACGCCTGTGGCGTCCGACGAGCAGAAATTCAACGAACTGCTGACCAACCCGATCCTGCTGGGTCTGGTGGGTGGCGGTGCAGTGGTTCTGCTGCTCTTGCTGCTGTTGCTGGCCCGTCGCCGCAAAGCTCAGCAAGAAGCAGAAAAACATCTGCGCATGGCCCGTGCCTTGGCTGAGGAGCAAGAGTTCTCCGCCGACCTCGACCTGCCGGAAAGCAGCTTCGAAGGTCTGGAAGTCCCGCCGCCAAGCGTGAAACTCGCGACCGCACCAACGCCTGCACCTGCACCGGCCCCGGTGATTGCCCCGGTTGTGATGACGCCACCGATCGCTGCACCGTTGGTTGCGCCTGCCGCCGAACGCTCTGACGACGTCTTGGCCCAGGCTCAGTCGCACATCGCGGCTGGTCGCCTGAATCAGGCTGCCGCGCTGCTGGAAGACGCTATCAAGCAAGAGCCGCAACGCAGCGACCTGCGCCTGAAGCTGATGGAAGTCTACGGTCAGCAGGGCGATCGCGATGCGTTCGTCGCTCAGGAGCGTCAACTGGTGGCCAACGGCGACAACTTCGCCCGGGTCGAACAGCTGAAAAGCCGCTTCCCGGCCATGGTGGTCGCGGCGGTGGGCGGTCTGGCCGCCGCAGCTGTCGCCGCCGARCTGGACGCACAGTACGTCAAGGACCTGCTGCTGGACGAGCAGCAAGCCCCGGAACCGGCATTGGCTGACTTTGACAGTGCTTTCGATCTGAGTCTCGACGATCTGGAAGCGGCTACTCCGATCACGCCTGCGGTTGCAGTCGAGCCGGCACCGCAGCCACAGCCTGAGCCAGAACCAGAGTCTCTGGCTGAGCTGGATGAGTTTCCGCTGGACGACGACCTGAGCTTTGAGTCGGTGTTGCAACAACAGACTGAAATCAAGGAAAGCCTCGACGACCTGTCGGACTTTGACCTGGACATGGATCTGGGCGGCGATGCTTCCCCGGAGACTCTGGCTGAAGACGACTTCCTGCTGAGCCTGGATGACGACCTCAAGGACTTGCCTGTCGCTGAAGTGCCGACCGTCACTGAGGCGCCAACGGTGACTGAGGCGCCGCTCGACGATCTGGAGTTGCCGGCTGATTTCGATCTGTCGCTGGCCGATGAAATGGACGCCGCCCCGGGTAAGCCTGACGCCTTTGAAAACGAACTCAACGACGTCAATGCCGAGCTGGATCGTTTGTCCCAGAGCCTCGGCGAGCCAAGCTTCACCGAGGAAGATGCGTTGGCCGCGTCAGATGACGAGCTCGATTTCCTCTCTGGTGCTGACGAAGTCGCCACCAAACTCGACCTGGCCCAGGCCTACATCGACATGGGCGACAATGACGGTGCTCGGGACATCCTCAATGAGGTGGTGACCGAGGGCGATGCGGGGCAGAAGAGCGAAGCCAAGGAAATGCTCTCGCGTCTGGCGTGAATCGTCGGTAAGGCTTAAACAAAACGGCAGCCCATCCAGGCTGCCGTTTTTGTTTGGGGGGTGCGATGGGGTTGGTACATTCAACGCCGTGTCACAGTTACACTGGCATCCCGGTCCGGCGGCCTTATAATGCCTGCCTTTGCGTAGATCAGCAGGCTGTCACCCCTTGGCAAATATAGATAATCCGGCCGCCGAAATGGCGGCCGACGGCTTTTTCCGGATCGCGTTGGGCGTTGAATACAAAGGTTCGCGTTATCGCGGCTGGCAACGTCAGGCCTCCGGTGTGGACACGGTGCAGGAGCTTCTTGAAAAGGCCTTGTCCAAAGTCGCCGACTCACCCGTGTCGCTGCATTGCGCCGGGCGCACCGACGCCGGTGTGCATGCTTGCGGCCAAGTGGTGCATTTCGACACCCAGGTTGAGCGCTCGATGAAGGCCTGGGTCATGGGTGCCAACATCAACTTGCCGCACGACATCAGCGTCAGCTGGGCCAAGGTCATGCCGGCGCATTTCCATGCGCGGTTCAAAGCCATCGCCCGGCGCTATCGCTACGTGATCTACAACGATCAGATCCGCCCGGCGCACCTGAACGAAGAAATCACCTGGAACCACCGCCCGCTGGACGTTGAGCGCATGTCCGAGGCCGCCCAGTATCTGGTCGGCACCCACGACTTCAGTGCTTTCCGCGCCGGCCAGTGCCAGGCCAAGTCGCCGATCAAGGAGCTGCATCACCTGCGCGTTACCCGCCATGGCAAAATGATCGTGCTGGATATCCGTGCCAGTGCGTTCCTGCACCACATGGTGCGCAACATCGCAGGCGTTTTGATGACTATCGGTGCTGGCGAGCGTCCCGTGGAGTGGATGAAAGAGGTGCTGGAGAGTCGCATTCGCCGTTCCGGTGGGGTGACGGCTCATCCGTTTGGCCTGTATCTGGTGCAAGTCGAGTATCGCGACGAGTTCGAATTGCCCGAGCGTTACATCGGCCCACACTTCCTCACCGGCTTCTCGGAACTTGACGGCTGACGCCTTCGAACGCTTTTGATACCATCCGGGACTTTCCCGCAGTTGCCCTGAGGTTCTATCGACATGTCGGCCGTTCGCAGCAAAATTTGTGGGATTACCCGCATAGAGGATGCGTTGGCGGCGGTTGAGGCCGGGGCCGATGCCATCGGATTTGTGTTCTACGCCAAAAGCCCGCGGGCGGTGACGTTCCAGCAGGCGAGGGCGATCATCAAGGCCTTGCCGCCGTTCGTGACCACCGTGGGTTTGTTCGTCAACGCCAGCCGTTGCGAGTTGGGGGAAATCCTCGACGCCGTGCCACTGGACCTGTTGCAGTTCCATGGCGACGAAACCGCCGCTGATTGCGAAGGCTGGCACCGACCGTACATCAAGGCATTGCGGGTCAAGGCCGGTGATGACATCGCGGCAGCTTGTGACGCATACCCAAGTGCCAGCGGTATTTTGCTCGACGCCTATGTCGAAGGTGTTCCTGGTGGAACCGGTGAAGCCTTCGACTGGTCACTGATACCGCAAGGCTTGAGCAAGCCGATCATCCTGGCGGGTGGCTTGACGCCAGATAACGTCGCCGAGGCGATTGCCCGGGTTCGGCCTTACGCGGTGGACGTCAGCGGAGGGGTAGAGGCGAGCAAGGGCATCAAGGATCACGCAAAGATTCAGGCATTCATCAAAGCGGTACGCGGTAGCACGTCGTTGATGTGACGGCTGGCAGACTGCCGCCGTCCACTGCTCTGTACAAAAGAGGTGCACCTGCACAAAGCAGGCATGGCTGAGAATTTTTGGGTCGTACGCAGGTCAGCGTCTCGCTGACCCGGCAATCCATCGATCATCGCTACACATATGAATTTAGCTCAAGGGCATACGCGGGGCTGCGAACCAGAGCGTTCGGGCCGCCGGTACTGGAGAAAGAAAGCATGAGCAACTGGTTAGTAGACAAACTGATCCCTTCGATCATGCGTTCCGAGGTCAAGAAGAGCTCGGTGCCTGAAGGTCTGTGGCACAAATGCCCGTCTTGCGAGGCGGTGCTGTATCGTCCGGAGCTGGAAAAGACCCTGGACGTTTGCCCCAAGTGCAACCACCACATGCGTATCGGCGCACGCGCGCGCATCGACATCTTCCTCGACGCTGAAGGTCGTGCCGAACTGGGCGCGGACCTGGAGCCAGTTGACCGTCTGAAATTCCGTGACGGCAAGAAGTACAAGGATCGCCTGACCGCTGCACAAAAGCAGACCGGCGAAAAAGACGCACTGATCTCCATGAGCGGCACCTTGCTGGGCATGCCGGTCGTGGTGTCGGCTTTCGAATTCTCCTTCATGGGTGGCTCGATGGGTGCCATCGTCGGTGAGCGCTTTGTGCGCGCCGCCAACTATGCCCTGGAAAACCGTTGCCCGATGATCTGCTTCTCCGCTTCCGGCGGTGCGCGGATGCAGGAAGCGCTGATCTCCCTGATGCAAATGGCCAAGACCTCCGCGGTGCTGGCACGTCTGCGCGAAGAAGGCATTCCGTTCATCTCGGTGCTGACCGACCCGGTCTACGGCGGTGTTTCCGCCAGTCTGGCGATGCTCGGCGACGTGATCGTCGGTGAGCCGAAAGCCCTGATCGGTTTCGCCGGTCCGCGCGTGATCGAACAAACCGTTCGCGAAAAACTGCCGGAAGGCTTCCAGCGCAGCGAGTTCCTGCTGGAGCACGGCGCGATCGACATGATCATCCCTCGTCAGGAGCTGCGTCCGCGTCTGGGCAACCTGTTGGCGCAACTGACCGGCAAGCCGACGCCTAAATTCGTCGCTGCGCCAGTCGAGCCGATCGTGGTCCCACCGGTACCTGCGAACCTATGATCGAGCGCACCCTTGGCGAGTGGCTCGCCTACCTTGAACAGTTGCATCCTTCGGCCATCGACATGGGGTTGGAGCGTTCGCAGCAGGTAGCGTCCCGCATGGGGCTGGGCAAGCCGGCGCCTCGGGTGATCACGGTCACCGGCACCAACGGCAAAGGGTCTACCTGCGCATTCGTGGCTTCATTGCTGCGGTCGCAGGGCCTGAACGTGGGTGTCTACAATTCTCCGCACCTGCTGCGTTACAACGAGCGGGTGCAGGTCAATGGTGTCGAAGCCACTGACGCGCAGCTGTGCGAAGCCTTTGCCGCGGTCGAGGCGGGTCGCGGCGAAACATCCCTGACTTACTTCGAAATGGGCACCCTGGCGGCGTTCTGGCTGTTTCAACAGGCCGGTCTCGATGCAGTGGTGCTGGAAGTCGGCCTGGGCGGGCGCCTGGACACGGTCAACGTGGTGRATGCCGATATCGCGCTCGTCACCAGCATTGGTGTCGACCATGCGGATTACCTGGGTGATACCCGCGAATCCGTGGCCTTCGAAAAGGCCGGAATCTTCCGCCAGGGCGCTCCTGCACTGTGCGGCGATCTGAATCCTCCTCAACCTCTGCTGGATAAGGCGCGCGAGCTCAATTGCCCGTTTTTCCTGCGTGGGCGCGATTTCGACCTCGGTATCACCGATTACAACTGGCAATGGCGCGGCGTTGATGCTCAAGGGCGTGCGGTCGAATTGCACGATCTGCCATTGCTCGATCTGCCGATGGAAAACGCTGCACTGGCGTTGCAGGCTTACCTTCTGCTCGGTTTGCCTTGGGTGGATGCGCAGATTATTGAAGCGTTGAAAGCGACGCGGATCGTCGGTCGTCTTGATCGTCGGCAGTTCGACTGGCAGGGCAAGCGTCTGAATCTGCTGCTGGACGTGGGGCACAACCCTCACGCGGCAGAATATCTGGCTCGGCGTCTGGCCAGTCGACCGCTGGCCGGCAAGCGTCTGGCGGTGTTCGGGTTGTTGGCGGACAAGGACCTGGATGGTGTTGTCGGTGAATTGAATGCTAGTGTCCAGCATTGGGCCGTCGCGCCGCTGGATTCGCCGCGGGCACGGCCGGTAGCTCAGTTGCACGCAGCGTTGCAGAACCTTGGCGCCTCGGTTACGTCCTATGACAGCGTGGCCGCTGCCCTGGAAGGGCAGTGCGCGCAGGCGACGAGCGACGACGAGATTCTGTTGTTCGGATCATTTTATTGTGTCGCCGAGGCCCTTGAGTGGCTGGCCCGGCACTCCACGGAGGAAGCGGCAAATGGCTTTGCTGGATAAGGCGTACAAGCAGCGCATGGTCGGTGCCTTGGTGCTGGTGGCGCTGGCGGTGATTTTCTTGCCGATGCTGTTTTCCCGTCAGGACGAACAGCGCCAGGTAAGGGTCGACGCGCCTGCCGCACCGCATGCCTCCTCGTTACCGCAAGTGCAGATTGAGCCGGTGGCGGTGCCTGAACCACAGGCATTGCCGCAAGAGCCTGTGCCAAGCGACGACGAGATTGCCGAGCAGCAAGCGCCGTCGGCACCGATTGCACCAACGGCTCCCGTAGCGCCAGCGCCGCCGGCTGCCAAGCCAGTCGCGCCGCCAGCAGCGCCAGTTGCCAAGCCTGTACCGGCACCTGCCCAGCCAATCGCGGTTGCACCGACCAAGCCGGTCGCTACTCCAAGTCGCGTCGATGCCAATGGCCTGTCGGTCAGCTGGTCGGTGCAACTGGCCAGCCTGGCGAGCCGTGAGAGCGCTGAAAGTTTGCAGAAAACCCTGCGCAGCCAAGGCTATAACGCCTACATTCGCTCCGCCGATGGCAAGAATCGAGTGTTCGTCGGGCCGCTGATCGAGCGTGCGGAAGCCGATCGTCTGCGTGATTTGTTGAGTCGCCAGCAGAACCTCAAGGGTTTTGTGGTGCGTTTCCAGCCTGAGCGCGGCTAAATCTATCACCCCGATTTGAAAAGCACTGACAATCTCAGCTTACCGACAGCCATGGGCTCTGCTAAAATGCGCCGCCTCATCTGTCTGTAGGCTGCACTGTGCCATTTACCTGGGTTGACTGGGCGATCGTTGCAATCATCGCCATCTCCGCTTTGATCAGTCTGAGCCGCGGCTTCGTCAAGGAAGCACTCTCGCTGCTGACCTGGATCATCGCAGGAGTCGTTGCCTGGATGTTCGGTGGTTCATTGTCCGAGTACCTGGGCGGATACATTGCTACGCCGTCGGCTCGTGTTATCACGGGCTGTGCCATCATGTTTGTCGCCACTTTAATCGTAGGCGCAATGATCAATTATCTTATCGGCGAGTTGGTTCGCGTCACCGGGCTATCCGGGACCGATCGATTCCTCGGCATGGCTTTCGGCGGGGCGCGTGGCGTGTTGCTGGTGGTCGTGGCGGTCGGGCTGTTGAGCCTGGGGCCGGTACAGCAGGACGAGTGGTGGAAAGAGTCACAGCTCGTGCCAAAATTTCTATTGGTCGCAGACTGGTCCAAAAACCTGATCCTCGGGTGGAGCAGTCAGTGGCTTGCCAGCGGAATCAGCGTACCCGCTGATATTCCGTTCAAGGAGCACCTCTTGCCGACGGCCAAAACGCCTCAGTGAGTTGTGTTCAGTTCAGATCCATTAAGTAGGGGTTGCGTCGCATGTGTGGCATCGTCGGTATCGTCGGTAAGTCGAACGTCAATCAGGCGCTGTATGACGCRCTAACCGTCCTCCAGCACCGCGGCCAGGACGCTGCCGGTATCGTGACCAGCCACGATGGCCGGTTATTCCTGCGCAAGGACAATGGCCTGGTGCGTGACGTGTTCCATCAGCGTCACATGCAGCGCCTGGTCGGCCACATGGGCATTGGCCATGTGCGTTATCCGACCGCGGGCAGCTCGACCTCGGCCGAAGCTCAACCGTTTTACGTCAACTCGCCGTACGGCATCACCCTGGCGCACAACGGTAACCTGACCAACGTTGAACAATTGGCCAAGGAGATTTACGAATCTGACCTGCGCCACGTCAACACCAACTCCGATTCGGAAGTGCTGCTCAACGTGTTCGCACACGAGCTGGCCCAGCGTGGCAAGTTGCAGCCGACTGAAGAAGACGTGTTCGCGGCCGTCACCGACGTGCACAACCGTTGCGTCGGTGGTTACGCGGTCGTGGCGATGGTGACCGGTTATGGCATCGTCGGTTTCCGCGATCCGCACGGCATCCGCCCAATCGTTTTCGGTCAGCGTCACACCGATGAAGGCGTCGAGTACATGATCGCCTCCGAAAGCGTTTCGCTGGACGTGCTCGGTTTCACCCTGATTCGCGACCTGGCACCCGGCGAAGCGGTCTACATTACTGAAGACGGCAAGCTGCACACCCGTCAGTGCGCGACCAACCCGTCGCTGACCCCGTGCATCTTCGAACACGTCTACCTGGCACGTCCGGACTCGATCATCGACGGCGTTTCGGTTTACAAGGCCCGTCTGCGCATGGGCGAGAAGCTCGCCGAGAAGATCCTGCGCGAGCGTCCGGACCACGACATCGACGTGGTCATCCCGATTCCGGACACCAGCCGCACCGCGGCCCTGGAGCTGGCGAACCACTTGGGCGTCAAGTTCCGCGAAGGCTTCGTGAAGAACCGCTACATCGGTCGGACCTTCATCATGCCGGGTCAGGCTGCGCGGAAAAAATCCGTACGCCAGAAGCTCAACGCCATCGAACTGGAGTTCCGCGGCAAGAACGTGATGCTGGTGGACGACTCCATCGTTCGCGGCACCACCTGCAAGCAGATCATCCAGATGGCGCGCGAAGCCGGCGCCAAAAACGTCTATTTCTGCTCCGCGGCCCCGGCCGTGCGTTACCCGAACGTCTACGGCATCGACATGCCGAGCGCTCACGAGCTGATCGCCCACAACCGTTCGACCCAGGACGTGGCCGACCTGATCGGCGCTGACTGGTTGATCTATCAAGATCTGCCTGACTTGATCGAAGCGGTCGGTGGCGGCAAGATCAAGATCGACAAGTTCGATTGCGCGGTGTTCGATGGCCATTACGTCACCGGCGACGTCGACGAGGCTTACCTGAACAAGATCGAGCAGGCACGTAACGATGCCTCCAAGGTCAAGACCCAGGCAGTCAGTGCGATCATTGATCTGTACAACAACTGAGTAACTACCGGCCCTGAGGGGCCGGTTTTGTATCTACTAAATAAAGAGCAAGGCAAGGAGTGACAGCATGAGTCAGGATTGGGATGCCGGTCGGCTGGACAGCGACCTCGAAGGTGTAGCGTTCGATACCCTGGCCGTACGCGCCGGTCAGCACCGCACGCCGGAAGGCGAACACGGTGATCCGATGTTCTTCACTTCCAGCTACGTATTCCGTACCGCCGCCGACGCGGCTGCACGCTTTGCCGGTGAAGTACCAGGTAACGTTTACTCGCGCTACACCAACCCGACCGTGCGCGCATTCGAAGAGCGCATTGCCGCGCTGGAAAGCGCCGAGCAAGCCGTGGCTACGGCGACTGGCATGGCCGCGATCATGGCGGTGGTAATGAGTCTGTGCAGTGCCGGCGATCACGTGCTGGTGTCGCGCAGCGTGTTCGGCTCGACCATCAGTCTGTTCGAGAAGTACTTCAAGCGCTTTGGCATCGAAGTCGATTACGTAGCTCTGGCGGACTTGTCCGGCTGGGATGCGGCGATCAAGGCCAACACCAAATTGCTTTTCGTGGAATCGCCTTCCAACCCACTGGCCGAGCTGGTGGATATCACCGCCCTGTCGGAAATCGCTCACGCCAAGGGCGCGATGCTGGTGGTCGACAACTGCTTCTGCACGCCTGCGCTGCAGCAGCCACTGAAGCTGGGCGCGGACATTGTCGTGCACTCGGCGACCAAGTTCATCGACGGCCAGGGTCGTTGCATGGGCGGTGTCGTGGCGGGTCGCAGCGAGCAGATGAAGGAAGTCGTCGGTTTCCTGCGCACTGCCGGGCCGACCCTGAGTCCGTTCAATGCCTGGATTTTCCTCAAGGGCCTGGAAACGCTGAGCCTGCGCATGAAGGCGCATTGCGCCAATGCCCAGCAACTGGCTGAGTGGCTGGAGCAGCAGGACGGCATCGAGAAAGTCCATTACGCCGGCCTCAAGAGCCATCCGCAGCACGAACTGGCCCAGCGTCAGCAGAAGGGTTTCGGTGCAGTCGTGAGTTTTGAGGTCAAGGGCGGCAAAGAGGGCGCCTGGCGCTTTATCGATGCGACTCGCCTGATCTCCATTACCGCCAACCTGGGCGACAGCAAAACCACCATCACGCACCCGAGCACCACCTCTCACGGCCGTCTGGCGCCGCAAGAGCGTGAAGCTGCGGGGATTCGTGACAGCCTGATTCGCATTGCGGTCGGTCTGGAAGACGTGGCAGACCTGCAAGCCGATCTGGCGCGCGGGTTGGCTGCCTTGTGATTGAGTTGTCGTCGCCGACCACGGGTACCCATGGCCGCGTCGCGCTGGTCACCGGTGCCGCGCGCGGCATTGGCCTGGGCATTGCGGCCTGGCTGATCAGCGAAGGCTGGCAGGTGGTGTTGACCGATCTGGATCGCGAGCGTGGTTCGAAAGTGGCGAAGGTGCTCGGCGAAAACGCCTGGTTCATCGCCATGGACGTCGCGAATGAAGCGCAGGTGGCGCTGGGTGTGGCCGAGGTGCTGGGGCAGTTCGGGCGTCTGGATGCGCTGGTGTGCAATGCGGCGGTGGCCGATCCGCACAACATCACCCTGGAAAGCCTCGACCTGGCCTACTGGAACCGGGTGTTGGCAGTGAACCTCAGTGGGCCGATGCTGTTGGCCAAGCACTGTGCGCCGTACCTGCGCGCTCACAGCGGCGCGATCGTCAACCTGGCCTCGACCCGCGCCGCGCAGTCGGAACCCGACACAGAGGCTTATGCGGCGAGCAAGGGCGGCCTGTTGGCCCTGACTCACGCCCTGGCCATCAGTTTGGGGCCAGAGATTCGCGTCAATGCGGTCAGTCCCGGCTGGATCGATGCACGGGATCCAGCGGCACGGCGCGCCGAACCGCTGACTGACGCCGATCATGCGCAGCATCCGGCGGGCAGGGTAGGGACCGTCGAAGACGTGGCGGCAATGGTGGCCTGGTTGCTGTCGAAGAACGCTGGTTTTGTCACGGGCCAGGAGTTTGTGGTCGATGGTGGCATGACCAAGAAGATGATTTACAGCGAGTAACAGGGCAGGGGCGCTGTCCCCGGCGTTGATGTTGAATGTGTTGCCATCATCGTCGGCTCGCCGCCGAGAGTCGGGTCGCTCCCACATTAGAAAACCTGTTGTCTGAAGAGGCGCGGTCCACTGTGGGGGCGAGCGTGCTCGCGAAAGCGGTCTGGCGGTTGTCGGCCTCGTCCGGAATGACACGATTTTGTCTTTTTTAGAAAAACTTCAAGCGGGGTATTGACTTAGCTTCGGTACCTGCGTAAATTTCGCGGCCTCAGAGATGCAAAGGGTGATTAGCTCAGCTGGGAGAGCGTCTGCCTTACAAGCAGAATGTCGGCGGTTCGATCCCGTCATCACCCACCAACTCTTGAGACTCTTGTGTAAGCAAGAGGGAAGCTGAAAAGCCTCCACCGACGCGCAGCGGTAGTTCAGTCGGTTAGAATACCGGCCTGTCACGCCGGGGGTCGCGGGTTCGAGTCCCGTCCGCTGCGCCATATTTTCCGAGTCAGGTTTACCCTGGTTCGAGATTGAAAAGCGAGATTGAAAAGTCTCGAAGTTTCAATCAGACGAGTTACTTGAGCGTCAGCTCAAAGCGATACGCAGCGGTAGTTCAGTCGGTTAGAATACCGGCCTGTCACGCCGGGGGTCGCGGGTTCGAGTCCCGTCCGCTGCGCCATATCTGCCTCAAGGCCCACTGAACGCCTTGAAGCTACGAAGAAGGCCGTTGGCAATCTTCGAGTCGATAGCAAAGACCCTGGTCGAAAGACCGGGGTTTTTTGTGTCTGCGATTTGGCTTTTTCTTCTTTCGCGCCTTTGCGCTCTGATCCTTCTGCATCCAGTCTCGGCGCTACAACGGCCGAGTCACTTTGCGCGCCACTGACATCTGTTGGGCTTCGACGGCGACTTCGCTACAAGAAGTCGCCGCTCCTGAGTCGGTCGATCAGACCCCGAGCTTGTCCCGCAATCCGTAATACCAGGCGCCCAACGCTGCGAACGGTGTGCGCAGCAATTGCCCGCCGGGGAACGGGTAGTGGGGGAGGTCGGCGAAGGCGTCGAAGCGTTCAGCCTGACCACGCAATGCTTCGGCCAATACCTTGCCCGCCAGGTGCGTATACGTCACGCCGTGGCCACTGCAGCCCTGGGAGTAGTAGATGTTATCGCCCAGTCGCCCGACCTGAGGAAGACGCGACAGGGTCAGCAGGAAATTGCCGGTCCAGGCGTAATCGATCTTCACGTCCTTGAGTTGCGGGAAGGCCTTGAGCATCTTCGGTCGAATGATCGCCTCGATGTTCGCCGGGTCCCGCGCGCCATACACCACGCCGCCACCAAATATCAGGCGTTTGTCGGCGCTCAGGCGGTAGTAGTCGAGCAGGTAGTTACAGTCTTCGACGCAGTAGTCCTGAGGCAGCAGGCGCTTGGCCAATTCATCGCCCAAGGGTTCGGTGGTGATCACTTGAGTCCCGCAGGGCATCGACTTGGCCGCCAGCTCCGGCACCAGATTGCCGATGTACGCGTTGCCGGCGACGATGATGAACTTGGCCCTGACCTTGCCCTGAGGCGTATGCACCACCGGGTTGGCACTGCGCTCGATGCGCACTGCCGGCGATTGCTCGTAAATAGTGCCGCCCAACGACTCCACGGCTGCTGCTTCGCCCAAGGCAAGATTGAGTGGATGAATATGCCCGCCACTCATATCGAGCATGCCGCCGACATATTGATCGCAAGCCACTACCTCGCGGATGCGACGCTGATCCAACAGCTCAAGCTGCGTGTGACCGAAACGCTCCCACAGGCGCTTCTGAGACTCCAGATGGCCMATCTGCTTGTCGGTAATGGCGGCGAACACACCGCCATCCTTCAAGTCGCACTGGATATTATATTTGGCCACTCGTTCACGAATGATCCGCCCACCTTCGAACGCCATCTGCCCCAGCAACTGAGCTTGCTTGGGGCCGACGCTGCGCTCAATCACATCGATATCACGGCTGTAGCTGTTAACGATCTGGCCACCGTTGCGTCCCGACGCACCGAAACCGACCTTGGCGGCTTCCAGCACCGTAACCTTGAAACCGTTTTCCAGCAGGAACAGGGCAGAGGACAGGCCGGTGTAACCGGCGCCGATTACACAGACATCAGTCTCTACATCATCCTGCAAGGCCGGGCGCGCTGGCGCTGCATTGGCCGACGCGGCGTAATAGGACTCTGGGTAGGGAGTGTTCGCCATCCTGCAGCCTCTGTTTAATATATTTTACGAGTGCATTGATCCTACCCGAGTTAAAAATCGACCGCCAGCCACCGGAAAATCTTCTTTGCCACAGCGAAATTAAATATTTTGCATATTCATAGGGTTAGGTGAAAAAAAGGTGTTGACACCCCTCCGGAATTCCGTAGAATGCCGCCTCACAGCAGGCACGTAGCTCAGTTGGTTAGAGCACCACCTTGACATGGTGGGGGTCGTTGGTTCGAGTCCAATCGCGCCTACCAAACAAAATCCGCTCTGCTGGGCGGTCTGGAAGGGCTCACCGAAAGGTGGGCCCTTTTTTGTTGTCCGCGATTTACCTGGCTTTTGCAAAATCCTCAAAAACGCCAACTCGGCGCCTTACTTCCAGTAAACACTGTTGCTGAACTAATACCGCCATAGCCGTCTACATTCTTCAGGGGACATCCCCTTTCGGAGAGAATGGATATGTTTAGATCTCGCTCGTTGATCGCCGCTATGACGTGTCTTGCCTTGGTGTCTGGTTCAGTGACTGCATTGGCCGACCCGGGAAACGGGAAAGGCCAGGGAGGTGGCAAGGGAAATCCACAATACAACCAGGACCATGGCAACTCCGGCCATGGAAACAAGGGGAAAGGTTCAGGGGGGGGCGATTGGAGTCACGGCCCGAGCATCGACCACGGTAACGTCCTTGGCATCGTGGGTGGTTATCGTGACTACTGGAGCCCCGGGCCCGCCTTGCCACCCGGTATTCAGAAAAACCTCGCGCGCGGTAAACCTCTGCCGCCGGGGATCGCCAAAAAACTCGATGGCCGTCTGCTCGGCCAGCTTCCCCACTACGATGGCTATGAGTGGCAGCAGGCTGGCACTGACTTGATTTTGGTGGCCATCGCTACCGGGATCATCTACGAGGTGCTCAATGGTGCGTTCGATTGATGTGAGGGCGATAAATTTCAATTGCGCCCTTGCCGCATAACGACCCGCAACATCGCGGGAAGCAGTGTGCCGGTTCGATCACTGCACATTGCTTGCCCGCTGGTCGCCGGCCTTTGAACTGTGTGGGGGGGATACGGTCAATTATTCCGTGCAATATCAACCTCCACGGAACCTCACCATGCTATTAAAAAACAAGAGTTTTGTTGCCGTCATGTCCTGCGTGATGATGCTTGCAGCCGCCCCGTTATTGCCCGCTGAACTGTCCATCATGAGCTCCGCCTACGCGAAGGATGGTGGCAATGGAGGTGGTGGTGGCGGTGGTAACGGTGGTGGCAATGGCGGCGGTAACGGCGGTGGTCATGGTGGCAACGGCGGTTCCGGCCATTCCGGCGGCGTCAGTAGCAATGGCCGTGGCGCAGGCTTGAGTAGCGACCATGTCGGTCTTGGTGCAGGCTTGAGTGGCACCCATGTCGGCCGTGGTGCAGGCTTGAGTGGCACCCATGTCGGCCGTGGCGCAGGCTTGAGTGGCACCCATGTTGGCCGTGGCGCAGGCTTGAGTGGCGCCCATGTCGGCCGTGGCGCAGGCTTGAGCAGTGATCACGCCGGCAAAGCCGTCCGGGACCATGGCGTCAATGGCAACCACTTTGGTAGCGAACGTAACAGTGACCGTGGCCATGGCGCAGTCACTTCGGGCATTGCGCATTCCAGGGACACGCGAGGAGTTGCCAAGGCCTCTGCCATTTCGGCCACTACGCCTGGCGATCACAACACGAAAGGGTTGAGCAGCGCTCGTACTTCGATCTCGAAACGACTGGATTAAGTCCAGGACTCTCAAAAACCGGGTATCCATCAGGAACCCGGTTTTTTTTCGCCTGCAATTTGCCCGATGGCGAGGTGCGGGAGATCAGCCCAGCTACATGCGTGAGCAAATCCGACACGATGGACTACTACTGTAAGGCTGATTCAACTTTGTCCTGATGGGAGTATGTCGATGCTGGCTCACTGGTTTCTGGCGGCGGTTCACCTCTTGGCCTTTGGTCTGGGTTTTTGGGCTGTACTGACCCGCGGTACGGCGTTACGTCGTCTGAGTGCCGGGGCAGGGGACGCTCGCCGTGTTTTGATTGCAGATAATCTGTGGGGGATCTCTGCAGTCACTCTGCTGATCACGGGTGGGCTACGAGCCTTTGGCGGGTACGAAAAAGGCACTGATTACTATCTTCACCAACCCCTGTTTCATCTCAAGATGACGCTCTTGGTGTTCATCCTGTTGCTTGAGATTGCACCGATGGTGACGCTGATCAAATGGCGGATTGCGCTGGGGCGCGGCGCGGCTATCGATACCGGCCGCGCAACGCTGTTTGCCCGTATCAGTCATATCGAGGCGCTGTTGCTGGTGCTAATGGTCGTGGCGGCCACGGGCATGGCGCGTGGTGTGACGTTTGGTTAACCGGGCAGGGGAGCGCTCTTTCTCGCTGCAAATCCGAAACGTCTGACAGTCATGGCAGGAGCCAGGGCAGTAGTATCGGCTCCGTGTTGCGATGGCATCGCAAAGAGAGACGGAGCGCAGAACGATGCGGCACTTGAATCTTAGCCAGCCGTTACTCGAGGCAGAATGGGCTGGCTACTGACTGCAGCAGGATTCAGGGCGTTTGCGGCTTGTCCGGGGCGGTCAGGCCAGCCTGGATGCGTTGATAAATTTCTTCGCGATGCACCGCAACGTCTTTCGGGGCGTTGATGCCAATCCTGACTTGCTGGCCGCTAACGCCCAGGATGGTGATCGTAATGTCATCACCGATGTTTATGCTTTCACCGACTTTGCGGGTGAGTATCAGCATGGTTTTCTCCTTGATTGCTTTGTAGGGCACCTGATTCGGACAGTGCAGAGGTCGGTATTAGATATAGATTAGTGCGAAGTTTCACGGTTTGGGTGCCTCTTTCTGACGCGCAGATGCTGCATTAATTCCCAAGGTGTAACTATACAGAGGCCGCCACCATCATTCTCGTTGTTTTGAGCCCATTTTGCGGCACTCGGGATGGATCCATGGATGTTAAAATCGCCGCTTTAAGCATTCGGAGGAAAGCGTTGTGCGCAAAATGGTCTTGGTAATCGCGGTACTGACGCTGGCCGGATGCGGTGAGGATAAAGGGGTTGACGCTCAAAAGCCGCAACCGGCAGTCGCCTCCGTCCCCGCGGCGGTAACGGGCCCGCAGTGGGACGTCGAAGTGCGTGGCGAGACCCCCCAGGCGGTCAGTGACCTGAGCGGTTGGTTGATTGAGCACAGCTTCGTTCCCAACATCGTGAAGGAAAATGGAAAGGTTCGTATTCTGGTCGGGCCGTTCGGCTCGCAAGCCGAGGCGCAGGCGAGGCAAGCTGAAATAACGGCGGCGCTGACCCGGGCGAAAAAAATGAACATCGAATCGCTGATCGTCGAACACCCAACGGCTCAGTAACCGTCCTTTTCGCAACGCGCAGACCCGCATGCCGGGTGATGTGCCAGGGAAGCGATCTGCGAGGTCGCTTCCCTGATGATGCGTCGGCATAAACGTTACATCAAATTATTTTGCGGCAATCCCAGCAGGCTGGTCAGAGTGTTGATGATCGCTTGTTGCCGGGCACGGTCTGTCTGGTGCACGGCTTCCGCGGCGGCGACATCAGCATCGCAGTGGGGGCACGTCACTTCGTGTGCATGGATGTACTGCAAGCAGCCACGACACAGCGCCAGTTGCGGTGGAATACGTCCTTCGTCAGGCGATTTCTGGCCCTGGTTCGCCCAGGCCAGTTTGATCACCTGGCCGCTGTCGCTGACGCTGTTCACCTTCTCGCCGGTATCGATACGCTCGGTAATCAGATCAAAACGTCCGACGGCGAAGGAGGTTTTTGCCGCATCCTCGAGCTTGACGATGCGCTCGCGTAGCCCGCGTTTTTGCAGGTCCAGCGCGCGGTAATGGCAGTAGGGATTATTGCCGGGTTTGCCAAGCAGGGAGTGCGAGGTCCAGGTGCAGCCGCCACGGCAGACGTCGTTGTAGTAACAGCCTCGGCAGTAGCCCCACAGGTCGTCGACCGACCGCAGGCGGCCAAAGTGCATGCCTTCGCTGTAATGCCAGATATCGTGCAGGCTCATGTTGCGTACGTTGCCGCCCGAAAATCCAACCGTGGCCAATGACGGGCAACCCTTTACCGTGCCGTCGGCTTCCAGCGCCAGCACGGTCTGGCCGGCGGCGCAGCCGCTCCAGTGCACGCGCTCGTCGCCGAAGCCACGCCACATGTGCTCGTAAGGGCCGTAGTAACCGATGTTGTTGCCCACGTTCATCAGCAGGCCGCGATCAACCCCTTCGCGGTAGAGGCGCGCCAGCAACGGCATCACTTCCAGCAGTTGGTAGGGTTGCAACAGCAGCTCCGGGTGATCGACGGCATTGCCCATGGCGACCGTCAGCTGGATCTGCCAGTGAGTGGCGCCGAGGTCGATGATCAGGTCCATCAGCTCGGGCAAGTCGGGCAACGTGGCCGCGCCGATTTGTGTGTTGACGCTCACCGCAAGCCCGGACTGTTTGGCGCGTCGCAGGGTGTCCACCGCCTTGTCGAACGAGCCCGGAACATTGCGCACTGCGTCATGCAGTGGGGCCAGTCCATCCAGTGACACACCGACGCCATTGAGTCCGGCGTCCACCGCTGCCTGCATTTTCGCGGGCGTCAGGTTGCGCCCACCGGTTTGTATCGCGCAATACATGCCGTGATCGTGGATAGCCTGGATCAGTTGGGTCCAGTCCTTGCGCAAATAGGCTTCACCGCCGATCAGGGTGATCTCGCGGGTGCCGAGTGCCGCCAGGGAATCGATAACGTCCAGGCACTCCCGGGTGTTCAGTTCATCGGGGCGTCGATGGCCGGCGCGTGAGCCGCAATGCAAGCATTTGAGATCGCAAGCCAGAGTGATTTCCCAGACCACATGCACCGGCACGTAGCGTTTGAGGTCGGTTTCACTGAGGTAGCGGGCAGGGCGACTGTCTGACATGGGAAATCCTTGCGCACCAACGCGTGCGCGGCACGAATCCATCGAAGTGTTCGCGCCTTCCTTGAGTCAATGGCGCGACCGGATTTACCTTTTGTTGTTGGTCTATAGCGCGGAGTCTGTGGGAGCGGGCTTGCCTGCTCCCACAGGGGGGTGCGCTTAACTGCCCGGGGTTAGCGGGCCTCCAGGCGGGCGATTTCAGCGTTCAACTGCTCCAGAGCGCTGCGCAGGGCACCGCTGTTGGCCAATTGCTGTTCACCCTGGCTTACCACGGACTTCAGTTGCGCCAGGTCACCGCTGGTTTGCGCCTGCTGTACCGCGACGGCATAGAGCGGCACCGCATGGTGCGGATGCTCTGGGCGCTCAATCACTGGAGCCTGGCTGACAGCTGCGTGTTTCACGTAATGCCAGATACCCTGGTCCTGGTACTTGTAGTCGACATAACCGCTCGCCCAGTCGGCGCCTAAAATGCCTTTCAAGCCGAAAGTTTGGGCGATCTGGCTGAGAGGGCCGCTCGGGCTGCCCGCCAAGGTGAGGATGATGTGGTTTTCGGCCGTCGGCACCAGTTTGGCCTCGGAGTATTCACCCCATACACGGGCACGGAAGTTGAGAGGCGGATAGGTGCTTTGGAAAATGCTGGCAACCCCGCTGACTTTTTTCTTTACGGTATCTACCAGCAGATCCAGGGTTAAAACCGGTGCGCCCAATAGGTGACTACTGACATTCAGGCGGGTATGAAAAAGTCCGATTGACATGGTGCTACTCCCTTATTTGTATTCAGGACAACTCGGGCATGTTTCGTGAGCGGGTCAGCGGCGTTCCTGCCGGCTGATTTCGCCCTTGGCCGTTTCAAGCGCGCTCTGCAGTTGGGGTTGCTGATCCAGTTGTTGTTGGGCCAGGCGGGCCAGGTTTTTCATCTGGGCCAGGTCACCGCTGGCAATGGCACTTTGAATCGGTGCGGCGTACAGCGGCATGATCGGTGGATAGGCTGGAATGACCGGGCCGGGCTCCAAAGGCACTGATTTATAAGCGTTGGAGGGTACCGCCTCGACAAGATGAGCGGGAGCAGTGACCTGGACCCACCGTTCACCATTGAAGTACTCGTAATTGGCGACACCTTCTCTCCAGTCGCTATCGACCACCAGATGCAACTTGAAATTCACGATTGAGTTCGAGCCTGGGCCGCCGTTATTACCTTGAGCAGTGATCAGGATCTTGCTGACGCCAGGGCTCATGACCGTCAGGTAGGTGTATTCGCCCCAGACATCGGAGTGCACATCCAGTGGTGGGTTAGTGGCCTGAGTAATTTCGGCAGTGCCGCTTACCGTTTGATCTGGGGTAAAAACCAGAAGATTGAGTGCCAGGTTTTGTGCGCCGGCGGCCGAAGTGCCAATTCGGTAGCAGAGTGGGAACAAGCCGACAGGTTGCTGATTAGAACCAGACATAATTATTGCCTCCATTGCAATAAGGGGCGCGGAAATAGCTATCAGTGCTTTTCCAGGCGTGCGATTTCCTTAACCAACTGCTCGTAAGCAGTGTTTAGCTCTTTATTTTCTGGTGTGGATGCATCGCGTTGTTTCAACAGCGTCTTCATTTGCGGCAGGTCGCCTGCCTTGATCGCGCCTTGGATGGCCACCCCATAGGGGGGCATGCTATGGCGAGTTGAACTGCTCATAACGACTCCTTCCGTGGTATTTGCGGGCACTGCTGTCATCAGCAGTTTTTGCAGTTAAGCAGGCGCCGATAAATATGCAATGGGCTGTGCAAGAGTAATTTTTAATATCGTTTTATTTATCGCGGCGGGTGAGCAGTCGAGATATTTGATATTAAGATTGGCGATAAGTTAGTGCGATTCCTCATGAGTCCTTATTGTTTTTATCGCCATTGATGAAGAATGATGGGGCGGTCTGTAACGCCTCTGGACTGAGATGATTCAAACAGCACTGACCTTGCGCCCGAACCGTTCCCGATATACCGAAGGCGGCACGCCGACCACGCTGCGAAATGCCACCCGGAAACTCTCCACCGAGCGATAACCGCAGTGCTGGGCAATCTGGTCAGTGTTTTGATTCGTGCTCTCCAGCAGCTCGCGGGCCCGGGCCAGGCGTTCATGCTGCAGCCACGCTTTGGGCGGCATACCGCTGGCTTCGGTGAACCGCCGCAGGAACGTGCGCTCACTCATGGCCGCCTCGCTGGCGAGGTCGCGAACCTCCAGTGGTTCATGCAGACGTTCCCGCGCCCACTGCATGACCCGCGACAGATCGCTGCGCGGCGTCGGGCTGACCGGTGACGGAATGAACTGTGCCTGGCCGCCGGTGCGTTGCGGCGACATCACCAACCGCCGGGCCACCGAGTTGGCCACCTGCGTGCCGAAATCCCGCGCGACCAGATGCAGGCAGGCATCGATGCCGGCGGCGCTGCCTGCCGAAGTGATCAACTGGCCCGAATCGACATACAGCACGTCCGGATCCACCAGAATGTTCGGGAAGCGCTCGGCCAGTTCAGCGGTGTAGCGCCAATGGGTGGTGGCGCCGTGACCGTCCAGCAAACCGGTGGCCGCCAGTACGAATACCCCGGAACAGATCGACAGCAGCCGCGCGCCTCGGGCATGAGCCTGACGCAGGGCTGCGAGCAAGGGCTCCGGCACCGGTGCGCTGCGGTCGCGCCAGCCGGGGATGATGATGGTTCGGGCGCGCTCAAGCAGTTCCATCCCGCCGTCGGCCAGCACCTGAATGCCGCCCATGGCGCGCATCGGCCCTTGGTCGACGGCGACGATGCGGTGCTCGTACCAAGGGAAATCGAACTCTGGCCGCGCCAGGCCGAAGATCTCCACGGCAATGCCGAATTCGAAGGTACAGAGGCCGTCGTAGGCCAGAATCGCGACTAAACCTGGGGTGGGCTGCATTTGGCGGAAAATTCCCGGTGAGTGTCTTGTGCGCCACTGTAGCGGCAAGGCCGGAGCAGATAAAGTTTTCTCACACCCACTGAGACTTTGGAGTACAGCCCATGCCTAGCCTGGTTCGCGAGATTCCCGCAGCCCCGTCCGCCATCGCCCTGATGCACTTCAGCAATCGTCTGACCTTCGAAACCGATTGTTCCGACGTCTACAGCAGCCAAGAGGCCGGCGAGGTGGATTTTGTTCTGGTGGACGTGCGCGGACCGTTGGCGTTCGAACGCGGACATGTGCCAGGCGCGATCAACATCCCGAGTCGATTGATCACAGCTGATGGCTTGGCGGCCTATCCGAAGTCCACGCTGTTTGTGGTCTATTGCGCCGGACCTCACTGCAACGGCGCCAACAAGGCCGCGGTGAAACTGGCGGCGCTGGGTTACCCGGTCAAGGAGATGATCGGCGGGGTGACCGGGTGGCTGGATGAAGGGTTTGAGTTGAGTGTTGCGGTTGCTCACACCGCCAAGACAGTCATTGGTTGTGAATGCTGACGTTCAGATACAGGTGATCAAATGTGGCGAGGGGGCTTGCCCCCGTTGGGTCGCGAAGCGGCCCCAAACCAGTCACTGCGATCCCCAAGGATTTACGACTGCTTCGCAGCCGAACGGGGGCAAGCCCCCTCGCCACTGGATACTGTCCACCATCCATCCAGCGTCACCCGCAACCAGTCAAACACCGTTGCATAAGCGGCGCTGTCTTGCGGCTCCCGGGGCAACGGTGATTCCTCGCCAAAGTGCTCATTGAGGATCGCCACCGATTCAGCATTCCATTCCGGGTGGAACTGCAACCCCACCCGCGTCGGGCCAACGCGATACATCTGCTGCTCACAAACCTGGCTGCTGGCCAGCAACTGCGCAGAGGGCGGCAGATCGATCGCGTCTTCGTGCCATTCCAGCACCTTCAGCGTCTGGCCATCGGCAAAGGTCACGGTAGTCCAGCCGGTTTCGGTGTGAGCCATCCGCCGCACATTGCCGCCCAGGCTCAGCGCCAGCAACTGCGCCCCCAGGCAAATCGCGAACACCGCCGCGCCCTGATCCAGGCTGCCCGCCAGCCACTGACGCTCTGTTTCCAGCCATACCGGCCCGGCACCTGATTCATAAGGCCCACCCAATAGAATCAGCGGTGTCGCGCTCACCGACGGCAACTGACCGAGGTCGGCGCGAAACACGTTCAGGGTAATGCCTCGGGACCGGGCCCATTCGGCAATGGCGCCGGGGCCTTCGGCAGGATGGTGCTGGATCAGATTCAGCGCGGGCATCACGTTTCTCTTGTGGGGGCGGTTGGCGGGTCAATGTGAGGCAAAAAAAGGTTCATCGCCAGTGCGACTCTTCGATCGGATCAGTACCCGAAAATGTGTAGGTTTTGTCTGAAGCAAAGGATTGTCCTACAGTCCGTGCACCACCTCGGAGCACACTTCAAGTGCGTCGAATCCCTCGGCTTCTTTTTTATAAGTATTTGTCGCCTAAACACAATTTGCCCTCCTGTAGCCGCTCTAGACTGCCGGCCACTTCGGTCTTCACTAGCCGAAAGTTGCCAATCGAAAGCTGCCAATAAAAGCCTCCGCACACAGGAGTTATAAATGAAGAAGCGAGTGATGTTCGGTGCCCTGGCACTGTCGATGTTGTCCCTGACCGCCGTGGCCGAAGACGCCAAACCGATTCGCCTCGGGATCGAAGCCGGTTACCCGCCATTCTCGATGAAAACCCCCGACGGCAAACTCACCGGTTTCGACGTGGACATCGGTGACGCGCTGTGTGAACAGATGAAAGTGAAGTGCACTTGGGTCGAGCAAGAGTTCGATGGCCTGATCCCGGCCCTGAAGGTCAAGAAAATCGACGCGATCCTGTCGTCCATGACCATCACCGACGACCGCAAGAAGAACGTCGATTTCACCATCAAGTACTACCACACCCCGGCGCGCTTCGTGATGAAGGAAGGCACCAACGTCAAGGATCCACTGACCGAGCTCAAGGGCAAGAAAGTGGGTGTACTGCGCGCCAGTACCCACGACCGCTTCGCCACCGAAGTGCTGGTGCCGGCCGGCATCGACCTGGTGCGTTATGGTTCCCAGCAGGAAGCCAACCTGGACATGGTTGCCGGTCGCCTTGACGCGATGCTGGCCGACTCGGTCAACCTGGACGACGGTTTCCTGAAAACCGACGCCGGTAAAGGTTTCGCATTTGTTGGCCCGACCTATGAAGACGCCAAGTACTTCGGCGGTGGTGCCGGTATTGCCGTGCGCAAGGGCGATAAAGAGCTGGCAGACAAATTCAACACCGCCATCACTGAAATTCGCGCCAACGGCAAGTACAAGCAAGTGCAGGACAAGTACTTCAACTTCGATGTTTACGGCCATTAATACGCCGTAGAGAAGTGGCCACCGTGGATGCGGTGGCCATTTTTTCATGCTGGACTTTGTGGGTGCGGGCAGGCTTGCTCCCACAAGAATGGCCTCATCGCACAGATATTCAGGAGTCCCCATGCAACGCATCGATCATTCACTGCCCTGGAGCCATCTGGGGACTGAACGCACGCTCAGCGTGTTTCGTTATGGCGCGGGTACTCGCAAGGTTTACATCCAGGCCAGCCTGCACGCGGACGAACTGCCGGGCATGCGCACCGCCTGGGAACTGAAGAAGCGTCTGGCCGAGCTCGAAACCCAGGGGCAACTTCAGGGCATTATCGAACTGGTGCCGGTAGCCAATCCCATCGGCCTCGATCAGCACCTGCAAGGCAGCCACATGGGTCGCTTCGAATTGGGCAGCGGCAAGAACTTCAACCGCTCGTTCGTTGAACTCAGCGCACCGGTGGCTGAGTTGATCGGCGATCAATTGGGTGGTGACGCCCAGGCCAACATCGTACTGATTCGCCAGACCATGGGGCAGGTGCTCGATGGTTTGCCGGCACCGCTTTCGCAATTGGAAGCCATGCACCGCTTGCTGCTGCGCCACGCCTGCGAGGCCGACATCACCCTCGACTTGCATTGCGATTTCGACGCGGCGATTCACCTGTATGCCTTGCCGCAGCATTGGCCGCAATGGCGCTCCCTGGCGGCTCGCCTGAAGGCCGGGGTGGCGTTGTTGTGTGAGGATTCCGGCGGCAGCTCTTTCGATGAGTCGTGCTCTACGCCGTGGTTGCGCCTGGCACGGGCCTTTCCCGAGGCAGCGATCCCGCCGGCCAACCTGGCGACCACGCTGGAGCTGGGCAGCATGGGCGATACACGGGTCGATCAGGCCCAGGCCAACTGCGAGGCGATCCTGGGGTTCCTCGCCGAACAGGGTTTCATCACCGGCACCTGGCCGTCAGCGCCAAGCGAATGTTGTGAGGGCCTGCCGTTCGAAGGCACCGAGTACCTGTTTGCACCGCATCACGGGGTGGTCAGTTTCCTGCGCAATTCAGGTGAATGGGTGGAGCGGGGCGACGCGTTGTTTGAAGTAGTCGATCCATTGAGCGACCGGGCCACCACCGTGTGCGCCGGAACCAGCGGCGTGCTGTTTGCCATCGATCGCGGACGCTACACGCAACCGGGCACCTGGCAGGCGAAAGTCGCCGGACGTGAGCCGATCCGGGTCGGGAAACTGGTCAACGACTGACGTCTCGACGCGATTCAACATGTAGGCGCTGCCTCTTGCGGGGGCGCGGTGCATCAGAGGGAAACGGTGCATCGGCGGGAAGAGATGTTAGGCTCTGCCCCGAATCCTGCGCGCTGTGAAGGAAGGTTTATGTTGAAGTTTCTCGCTCTGCTCACGCTCCTGGCGTCCACCGCCGTCCACGCTGAAATCCCGCTACACACCGATCTGCCGCTCAAGTACCTGGAACAGGCCAACGTTGAATCCCGTAACCAGCCCTTGGTGATTTTCCTGCACGGTTACGGCAGCAACGAGCAGGACCTGTTCGGCATCAAGGATGAATTGCCGCCGCAGTACACCTACCTGTCGGTGCGGGCGCCGATGACGTTGGAAGAGGGCAGTTACCAGTGGTTTCGCAAAAAGGGCGAGGGCGCCTATAACGGCGAGACTGACGACCTGAAAACCAGCCGCCAGGTGCTGCTGGATTTCGTCGCACAAGCGGCAAAAAAATATCACACCGAAGCGGACAAGGTTTTCCTGGTGGGCTTCAGCCAGGGCGCGATCATGTCCTATGAAGTCGCGTTGCGTCATCCCGAGGCGGTGGGCGGCATTGCGGCGTTGAGCGGGCGCATTCTGCCGGTGCTCAAGTCCGAACTCAAACCGGATGAAAAACGCCAGCCGCTGGCAATTTTCATCGGTCATGGCACCGCCGACAAACGCCTGCCCTACACCGACGGCACTGAGGCCGACAGCCTGTTGCAAAGCCTGTCACTCAAGCCCGAGTTCCATGCCTACGAAGGCGTCGGCCACAGTATCAGCGCCACCGAGATGCAGGATTTGAGCGCCTGGTTGCAGCGCCTCAATCCCTGAGCCGGTCGGGTTTATTTGCCGGTGATGATCTGGTTCACCAGCGTTTCGTGGCCGGTTTTGTCGTTGGGGCGGGAGATGACCTGAATGATGGCCATGCGAGTGCCAGAGGCGGCCATCAGCGAGGTGTCGAGGGTCATGCCGCCGCCTTGGGTGGCGGTGCTGTCGATCTGTCGCAGGCCCAGCCCCGTGCTTTTCTGGGTCAGGCTTTTTTCGCTCAGCTTGTTGAAGTCCGGCAAGGCGTTGCGTTGCTCGGTGGCGAAGGCGGACACGGTGGCGTCGAGGAACTCACCGTCGTTGTCCTTGACGTTGGCGCCGCCGGGAATGGTGTTTTCAGCGGCAATCACCACGGTTTTAGTGGTCTGGTTGGTGTACATCGTGCCCGTCGCCCCGGCGGTACCGGTGGCCGCGTCGCCGGCCGGCAGCGGATTGGCGATGAAGCCCTTGGGCAGGGTGAAGGTGAACTTGCCGCCGAGCATCGAGACCTTCTGGGTCGGCGCTTTGTCGCTGGTAGTGGCCTTGGCCGCCTGCGCATTCAAGGCCCCCATGCTGGCAGCCGCTGTCAGCAGCAGAACAACGGCTTTTTTACTCAACAATGACATTCAAACTCTCCGTGGGATGGTCGCGCTATGACGGCGATCATCCCATGGATTGCGATTTGTAGCAGCAGCCTCGCAAGCTCGACAGCTGCTACACAAGGCGTGTGGTGATCATCGTTGCCGTTCGTTGAAACGATAAGGCGCCGGGCGCAATGCCCGTTGTTTAGTCACCAACAGCATCCCGAGCGAGGCGCCTATCCCCAATGCAAATCCCATCCAGCCGAACCTCGGCAACGCCAACGCCAGCACCAGACAAAACGCCGCGAACGAATACATCCCGGTTGCCGTGGCCCTGAGCAACGCCGCCGTAAACGCTGGCCCGCGAGTCTGCTGGGAAAACACCGCCATCACACTGCCCAGCACCGGGAACACTGCGAGCAATCCGCTCCAGCGCTCGCCGACGGTGCTGGCCAGCAGCGTCACGGCCAACGTGAGCAGGGCGCCAGCCATCATGCGCAGCAGCAGTTTGTCGGATTTGGGCGCCGGGCCTGAAACGACGGGTTGCACCGAGGGAAACAGGTACGGCGCGGCCAGCAACGCGGTGGCGGCGGCGATCACCGAGAGCGCCAGCGATGGCGGGATCAGCGACAGCACAACAGCCACCGACGCCCAGACCAGCAGCGCCATCGTTAGCGCCCACGGCCAGCTCAAGCGTTGTGCGACCTGGGCATACGTCACGCAGAAGGCAATCATCGCGAACATGGCTGACAGCGCCGCCGTTGCCGCTTGAGCGGCGAACACATGGCCTTGCTCGATGGCGAGGAACAACAGAATCGGCCCGACCACCACCGGCAACCCCGACAGCCAACCAGCCACGCTTGGTCCCCAGCGTTTACCGGCCAGGGAAATCAGCAGCAGAAACCCCGGGATCACCAGCAGCTTGAGCATCAGCACGCACGCATCTCCATTTGTGTGTGCCGGTCACGTTAGCATTGCGGGCGATGGATTGCTTAAGGCGGTCTCTGCGCAAGCGTTGAGCGCCTACACCCGGGTGCGCGAAACGTCTAAGCTGCGCGCTCCCACCTGTTGACGGATGCTTGCGTGAAATTCAGTTTGCCCAAAGTCGGCACCGCGCCGTTTTGCCCACCGGAAGTGGCCGGCACGGTTGCCGTTGACCCTGGTGCTTCGTTCTACAAGCGCGTTCTGCGTTTTGCCGGCCCCGGTTTGCTGGTGTCCATCGGCTACATGGACCCGGGCAACTGGGCCACGGCCATCGAGGCCGGTTCGCGGTTTGGCTATAGCCTGTTGTTCGTGGTGTTGCTGGCGAGCATGGCGGGGATGGTGGTGCAGTGTTTGTGCTCGCGTCTGGGTATCGCCACCGGGCGCGACCTGGCGCAGTTATGCCGGGAGCGCTACAGCACGCGGACCGCACGGACCCAGTGGCTGCTGGCGGAAATTTCGATCATCGCCACCGACCTCGCCGAAGTGCTCGGCTGCGCCCTGGCGTTCCACTTGCTGTTGGGCTGTTCGCTGACGTTTGGCATCGCGCTCACCGCGTTCGACACGTTGCTGGTATTGGCCCTGCAAAACCGGGGTTTCCGCCGGTTGGAGGCGATCATGCTGGTGCTGGTGGGCACTATTGGCGCGTGTTTCTTCGTCGAACTGCTGCTGATCAAACCCTATTGGCCGGATGTCGCTCGCGGTTTCACACCGTCACTTTCGGTGATCGGCGATGCGGCGCCGTTGTACCTGGCCATCGGCATTCTCGGGGCCACGGTGATGCCGCATAACTTGTTCCTGCATACCTCGATCGTGCAGACGCGGATGATCGGCAAAGACCTGGCCAGCAAGCAGGACGCGGTCAAACTGGCGCGCATCGACACCATCGGCTCCCTGGCCCTGGCACTGCTGGTCAACGCGGCGATCCTGATTCTTGCTTCGGCGGCCTTCCACAAGACCGGGCACACCGACGTGGTGGACATCCAGGATGCCTATCACTTGCTCGATCCATTGGTGGGCGGGGCGTTGGCCAGCGTGTTGTTTGGTGTGGCGTTGCTGGCGTCGGGGCAGAGCTCGACCTTCACCGGCACCATCGCGGGCCAGGTGATCATGGAGGGCTACCTGAACCTGCGCTTGCCCTGCTGGCAACGGCGCTTGATCACTCGCGGGCTGGCGCTGATCCCGGCGTTTATCGGCGTGTGGCTGATGGGCGACGGGGCAATCGGCAAACTGCTGGTGTTGAGTCAGGTGGTACTCAGCCTGCAACTGCCATTCGCGTTGTACCCATTGATTCGCATGACCAACGATCAGACGCTCATGGGGCCGTTTGTGAATCGGCTGCCAACTCGGGTGTTGGCGTGGGGATTGTTTACGGTAATCAGTGCGGCCAACAGCTGGTTGATTTTGCAGTTTGTGGGCTGAGTCATTCTTTTGATCTTCACCCCCGCTCAAACGCCTCAACCAGATAATCGATAAACACCCGGGTCTTGGCCGGCATCAACGTGCGGCTCGGGTAATACAGCGAGATCGATCCCGCGTCGGCATGCCAGTCCGGCAACAAGCGCAGCAGTTCGCCGTGCTGGATATGGGCGATGACATCGGGCGACACCAGCAGCGTCACACCAAGGCCGAGCAGGGCCGCTTCACGCATGGCGGCAGGGTCATTGAGCACGATGTTTTCACTCAGCTCGGCGCTGGCTTCATTGCCCACGCTATCCCGCATCACCCATTGGCGCACCCGCCCGGTGCGAATGCCGCGCATCACAATGCCGTTGTACTGAGCCAGGTCCGCCGGGCTGCTGGGCAGGGTGCGTCCGGCCATGTACGCCGGTGAGGCCACCGCCACCACATCCGCCGCTGCCAACGTCCGCGAGACGACCCCGGGTGTCAGCTCGAAACCGCCGCCGATGGCGGCGTCATACCCTTCGGCGATCAGATCGACCTGGCGGTTTTCAAAGTGCCATTCCAAGCGAATCAGCGGGTAGCGCGCCAGAAATTCCGGTAACAGCGGCAACACGTGGTCAATGCCGAACGTCGGCGCCAAGCTGACCTTGAGCACCCCCGCCGGCTCCCCGCGATCACTGGACACCGCACTGATCGCCGTCTGCAGCGCCTGCAGATTGCCGCCGATGCTGGCCAGAAAGCGTTCGCCGGCTTCGGTCAGTGACAGCTTGCGGGTCGAGCGCTGGAACAGCCGCACACCGATATTGCGTTCAAGCATCGCCACGTTGCGGCTGACGGCGGCGGGCGTCAGTGCGAGCAACCGTGCGGCGGCGGAGAAGCTGCCGGTTTCAGCGCTGCGCACGAAAGATTCGAGGTTGGCGAGTGTTTCCATCTCAGACACCTGATATTAATACTTGAAGATCATTCAACTCATTACCGTCTAATAAAGTAGTAATGGCAAGCGCAGTATTCACTCCACCAACCCACTACGGAGTGAACACCATGAGCACTATCGGAATCATCGGCGCCGGCGCCATCGGCACAGCCTTCGCCAAAGCATTGTCCCGTCAGGGCATTGAAGTCGTCATCGCCAACAGCCGCGGCCCGGAAACCCTGGCCTCACTGGTGGAAGAACTCGGGCCGACGGCGCGGGCCGGCACCCGTGAAGAAGCGGCCGCGCAGCCGATCGTTCTGGTCGCGGTGAACTGGTCGAAATTGCCAACGGCACTGGCCGGATTGCCGGATTTCGGCGGGCGGATTGTCATCGACGCGAACAATTCGATCGAGGCGCCATCGTTCAAAGCGGTGGATTTGCAGGGCCGTCCGTCCAGTGAAGTGTTTGCCGAATGGGTACCTGGCGCGCGGGTGGTCAAGGCCTTCAATCACCTTCAAGCGCATCTGCTTGAGAGTGATCCGGCGGCGGAGGGTGGGCGGCGAGTGTTGTTTCTTTCTGGTGACGATGCCGAGGCCAAGGCTCAAGTGGCAGCGCTGATCGAGCGATTGGGCTTCTTTGGAATCGATCTGGGCGAACTGAGTGTCGGGGCGCGGCTGGTGCAGTTCCCGGGCGGTCCGTTGCCGGTCTTGAACCTGGTGAAATTTGCCTGAGGGCCAGAGGTTTCCAGCCGTTGTGGTGAGGGGACTTGCCCGCGAAAGCGGTGTGTCAGGCGACATCAATGTTGACTGTGCCGCCGTCGTCGCGGGCAAGCCACGCTCCCACAGGTAACAGAGTGCTCTCGGGAGAATGCGGTCACCYGTGGGAGCGAGCCTGCTCGCGATGAACGACAACGCGGTCTCGGGCTAGCGCTCGATCGCCAATGCCACGCCCTGACCACCACCAATGCACAGGGTGGCCAGGCCTTTTTTGGCGTCACGCTTGATCATCTCGTGCAGCAAGGTCACCAGCACCCGGCAACCCGACGCTCCAATCGGATGACCCAGGGCAATCGCGCCGCCGTTGACGTTGACCTTGCTCAGGTCCCATTCCAGGTCCTTGGCCACCGCCAGGGATTGCGCGGCGAAGGCTTCGTTGGCCTCGATCAGCTCCAGTTGATCGATGGACCAGCCGGCCTTGTCCAGGCAACGACGGGTGGCGCTGACCGGGCCGATGCCCATGATCGCCGGGTCGACGCCCGCGTTGGCGTACGCGGCGATTTTCGCCAGCACCGGCAGGCCGAGGGCCTTGGCTTTTGCGGCGCTCATCAGGATCACCGCGGCGGCGCCGTCGTTCAGCGACGAGGCGTTGCCGGCGGTCACCGAGCCGTCCTTCTTGAAGGCCGGTTTCAGCTTGCCCAGGGACTCGGCGGTGGTGCCGGCACGCGGCTGTTCATCGGTGGCGTAGGCCAGCGGATCGCCCTTGCGCTGGGGGATCAGGATCGGGGTGATTTCATCGACGAAACGCCCGGCTTCGATGGCGGCCACGGCTTTTTGTTGCGAGGCGGCAGCGAAGGCGTCCTGGGCTTCACGGCTGATGCCGTACTTGTCCACCAGGTTCTCGGCGGTGATGCCCATGTGGTAATCGTTGAACGCATCCCACAAACCGTCGCTGATCATCGTGTCGACGATCTGGCTGTGGCCCATGCGCAGACCGGTGCGGGCGCCCGGCAGCACGTAATTGGCCAGGCTCATGTTTTCCTGGCCACCGGCGATGATCACCTCGGCATCGCCGCAGCGAATCGCCTGCGCTGCCAGGTGCAGCGCTTTGAGGCCCGAGCCGCAGACCTTGTTCAGGGTCATGGCCGGTACGGCGTGGGGCAGGCCGGCCTTGATCGCAGCCTGACGCGCAGGGTTTTGCCCGGCGCCGGCGGTCAATACCTGGCCCATGATCACTTCATCGACCTGCGCCGGGTCCAGATCGGTTTGCGCCAGCAACTGGCGGATCACCGCAGCACCGAGGTCCACCGCAGACACATTGGCCAACGCGCCCTGGAAACTGCCGATGGCAGTGCGAGTGGCAGCAACAATCACAACGTCTTGCATGGACGGATTCCTCACTGGGCAGCGAACTGCATTTCCGGGACGTGGTCAGGCACGATCAGTTTGCCGGCGGTCTTGGCGACGATTTCCTCAACGCTCACGCCTGGTGCGCGTTCCTTGAGAATGAACGCACCGTTGTGGATTTCCAAGTAGGCCAGGTCAGTCAGCACGCGTTTGATGCAACCGGCGCCGGTCAGCGGCAGGCTGCAGCGGGGCAGCAGTTTCGACTCACCGTCCTTGGAGGCGTGGGTCATGGTGACGATGATGTTGTCCGCACCGGCCACCAGGTCCATCGCACCGCCCATGCCCTTGACCAGTTTGCCGGGGATCATCCAGGAGGCGATGTTGCCTTCGACGTCCACTTCGAACGCACCGAGCACGGTCAGGTCGATGTGGCCACCGCGGATCATCGCGAACGATTCGGCGGAGGAGAAAATCGACGCGCCGATACGCGCGGTCACGGTTTGCTTGCCGGCGTTGATCATGTCGGCGTCGACTTCGGCGTCGGTCGGAAAGGCGCCCATGCCGAGCAGGCCGTTTTCCGATTGCAGCATGACTTCCATGCCTTCGGGGATGTAGTTGGCGACCAGGGTCGGAATGCCGATGCCGAGGTTCACGTAGTAGCCGTCCTGCATTTCGCGGGCGACGCGCTGAGCCATTTGTTCGCGGGAAAGTGCCATTGTTGTTATTCCTTCATTCGGTCCGGGGGCAGGGGATCACTTACGCACGGTGCGCTGTTCGATGCGCTTTTCGAACGTGCCGCAAATGACCCGGTCGACGTAGATGCCAGGGGTGTGGATCTGCGACGGGTCCAGCTCGCCGGGTTCGACGATTTCTTCGACTTCGACCACGGTGATCTTGCCTGCGGTGGCGGCCAGCGGGTTGAAGTTCTGGGCGGTGTGGCGATAGACCACGTTACCGAAATGGTCGGCTTTCCAGCCTTTGACGATGGCGAAGTCACCGGTGATGGATTCTTCCATCAGGTACTGGCGGCCCTTGAATTCGCGCACTTCCTTGCCTTCAGCGACTGGAGTGCCGACGCCGGTGGCGGTGAAGAACGCCGGGATGCCGGCACCGCCTGCGCGCATTTTCTCGGCGAGGGTGCCTTGGGGGGTCAGGACGACTTCTATTTCGCCTTTAAGCAGTTGGTCTTCGAACAGTTTGTTCTCGCCGACGTAGGAGGCCACCACTTTGCGGATCTGCCGGTCCACCAGCAGCACGCCGAGACCGAACCCATCGACGCCGCAGTTGTTGGAGACCACGGTGAGGTCACGGGTGCCCCGGTGCTGAATCTCGGCGATGAGGTTTTCCGGAATCCCGCACAGGCCGAAGCCGCCGGAGATCACGGTCATGCCGTCTTCAAGACCGGCCATCGCTTCCTCATAGGAATACACGCGCTTGTCGAACCCTGCCATATGCACCTCTTTTATTCTTTGTGGGCGGCTGGCTAGCCGGATGGGGAGGGAGTGTCTCGCCACAGGATTTATTTGTTAAGTTGATTTTTAAGGTTGATTGATAGATAAAACTCACCAATGAGTGCGCGCTACGTTGGAGACAGTGGCCATGACCGTTAAACAGATCCGCGCCTTCCTGGCCGTGGCCCAGAGTTTGAGCTTTGCCGTGGCTTGCGAACGGCTGCACCTGTCCCAGTCGGCGTTGAGCCTGACCATCAAGGCGCTGGAGGAGGGCCTGGGCGGGCGCCTGTTCACCCGCAATACCCGCAACGTCGCACTGACCGCCGAGGGTGAATCGCTGCTGCCACTGGCCCGTCGGCTGATCGCGGACTGGGACAATGCCGAGGATGAACTGCGCCAACGCTTCACCCTTCAGCGTGGCCGCGTGACGCTGGCGGCGATGCCGTCGTTTGCCGGCAACCTGCTGCCGCCGATCCTCAAGACCTTCCGCGCGCGTTATCCCAAGGTCAACGTCACGGTGAACGACGTGATCAACGAGCAGGTGCTGGAAATGGTCCGCGACCGTCAGGTGGAATTGGGCGTGGCGTTTGAGCCGACCCAGAGTTCGTCGCTGCAATTCACCCCGTTGTACATCGACCGGTTTGTGGCGGTGGTGCCGCTTGATTCACCGCTGGCGGACCTGGGCGATATCGATTGGCAGACCTTGCTCAAGGAACCGTTCATTACCTTGCAGCGACCGTCCACGGTGCGGGTGATGCTCGAAGAGCATTTGCAAGCGCGGGGCATGAAATTGCCGGTGGAGTTTGAAAGTCATCAGTTGGCAACGGTCGGGCGGATGGTGGCCAGCGGACTGGGCGTGAGCGCGGTGCCAGCGTTGTGCGCCGGGCAGATGCGCGAGCTGGGCGCGCGTTGCATCACCCTGCGCGACCCGGTGGTGGAACGGGCGATCGGGGTACTGACGACGGGGCAAGAACTGTCGGCGGCGGCGCAGGCGTTGTTCGATATTCTCAAGGCCGAAAACCTTGGCGAGCGTCTGAGCTGATCACGGTCACCTGTGGGGGCGGGCTTGTGTGGCGAGGGGGCTTGCCCCCGTTGGGGCGCGAAGCACCCCTAAAACCAATCACCGCGATCTTGAATTTAGAAAGCGGTGACTGGTTTTACGACTGCTTCGCAATCGAACGGGGCGATGCGGCGTTCCGACAAGCCCCCTCGCCACACAAGCCCGCTCCCACAGGGTCCGGTTTCATCCGTTGCATCCGGGCAGACCAACCTGCCCGGATGATGCGCCTGCCCTTATTTACGCGCCTCCAGAATCAGGTTGAACGGCGTTTCCGTGGCTCGCCGGAACTGGGTGAACCCCGCCTCGGTGAAGACCTTGCGCAACCGTGCCTCGCCCGCCTGGGCACCGAGCCCGAGGCCGACTTCCTGGGACAGCGAGTTGGGTGTGCAGATAAAGGTCGAGGCGGCGTAGAACAGCCGTCCCACCGGGTTGGCGTTCTCGTCTAGCGTGTCGTTGGCGAAGGGCTCAACCAACAGCACCGTGCCGTCGGGTTTGAGCGATTCATAGGCATGCCGTGCGGCGCCCACCGGGTCACCCATGTCGTGCAGGCAGTCGAAATAGCAGATCAGGTCATAGTCGTCGCCCGGATAGCTCTTGGCGTTGCCCTGGAAGAACCGCGCCCGACCGGACACGCCACCTTCTTCGGCGCGCTGGGTGGCGACGGTGATCGAGGGCGCGTGGTAATCGAAACCGACGAACCGCGACTCGGGGAAAGCCTGGGCCATGATCACGGTCGAGGCGCCGTGGMCGCAGCCGATGTCCGCCACTTTCGCGCCGGCTTCCAGTTTGGCGACCACCCCGTCGAGCGCCGGCAGCCACTCGCTGACCAGATGCGCCTTGTAGCCTGGGCGGAAGAACCGCTCGGTGCCGCTGAACATGCACGGATGGTGATCGCCCCAGGGCAGGGCGCCGTTGCCGCGCATGGCGTTGACCAGTTTGTCCTTGTCATGAAAAAACGACGCAACCACCGCCATACCGCCGGCCACATAGACCGGTGAGTCTTCGATCGCCAGCGCCAGGGCTTGCTCTTCAGGCAGGCGGAACTGGCCGTCGCTGTGTTCCATGTAACCGGAGGCCGCGTGGGCGCTGAGCCATTCACGCAGCAGGCGGGTGTTGCAGCCGGTCTTCGCGGCGAGTGTTTCGGGGGTGACGGGCTGACTGTCGGCCATGGCCCGGTACAGGCCGAGTTCTTCGCCGAGGATGACGTTGGCGAGCATCGCCGCGCCGCCCATGTCGCTCACCAGTTTGCCCATGAAATCATTGAGTCTGGCCTCGTCCATCTTGTGTGCTCCTTCAGCAGGATCACGGCCCGCAGGCATTGTTTGTCGAGGCATGCGCCTGTGGGCGGTGATCGTGGGAATGAACAGGACGATAACCGCGTCCTGGCTCCCCCCCGCGGGGGGTAATCAACAAGTCTAGTTCGTGTATCCCTCTGTATCTGGCTGCCTGTCCGATACAGTGCGCTGAGAAGAGGGGTGTTTGCGCACACAGACCCGACACACCGAGGCGCTTGACTGGGCCTGCCGGCCGGCACTGAGTGTTCAGGCGCTGGAGACCGGATCCCAGGATGAGATCGACACCATGCAAATTCCCCTCACATCTGCGCAGGCGACCGTCGGGCTAGGCTTGCGCCGCGGTTTGATGAAGGACCTTCAAGCAGCCTCGGCGGGCGCTTTCGACTTTCTGGAAGTCGCGCCGGAAAACTGGATCGGCATCGGCGGCGCGCATGGCGCGGCGTTTCGTGCCCTGGCCGAGCGTTATCCATTGTCCTGTCACGGCTTGTCCTTGTCGCTGGGCGGATCGGCGCCGCTGGACGTCGGGCTTCTGCGGGAGGTGCGGGTTTTCCTCGATCACTACAAGGTGCCGCTGTACAGCGAACACCTGAGCTACTGCAGCGATGACGGGCATCTTTACGATCTGCTGCCGTTGCCGTTTACCGAGGAAGCGGTGCATCACGTTGCCGCCCGAATTCGTCAGGCACAGGACATTCTCGGTCGGCGCCTGGCGGTGGAAAACGTCTCCTACTACGCCGCGCCGCAGCAGGACATGGACGAATTGACGTTCACCAACGCAGTGCTGCGCGAAGCCGATTGCGACCTGCTGCTGGACGTCAACAATGTCTACGTCAACTCGATCAATCACGGTTTCGATCCGCAGACGTTTCTGGCGGGCATCGACACGGGGCGAGTGGTCGCGATGCATGTGGCGGGGCATTTCGACGAATCCGACACCCTGAAAATCGACACCCACGGCGCCTCGGTCAAACCGGTGGTCTGGGCTTTGCTGGCCGAGGCGTATGCGCGGTTCGGCGTACAGCCGACGCTGCTTGAGCGGGACTTCAACTACCCGGCGTTCTCTGAATTGGTCAGCGAGTTGCAGACCATCCGCCGACTGCAGCAGGAGGCTAACCATGGATAAGCCGACGCTATATCAGCAGCAAGACACCTTGACTCGTTACCTGCGCGATCCCGACCACTGCGCACCGCCTGCCGGGATGGACGTGGCACGGGCGCAGGTTTATCGCGATCTGGTGTTCTCGAACCTGTCGTCGTTGCTCAGCGGCACCTTTCCGGTGTTGGTGAGAATACTGGGGGACAGTGACTGGCGTTCTCTGGTGCGGATCTTCCTGCGGGACTACCGCGCTCAAACGCCCAAATTCGGCGAGATTGCCCAGGAGTTCGTCGAGTTCCTCGCATCGATGCCTCAGGCGCTGAACGATGGGCCGTGGCCACCGTTCATGGTCGAGCTGGCGCATTACGAATGGGTCGAAATGGCCCTGCAACAATCCGACGCTGAGCCGTTGCCGGCCAGTGATGCTGGATTGCTGCTGGATCAACCGTTGCAGATTTCGCCACTGGCCTGGCCGTTGGCCTATGGCTGGCCGGTGCAAAAAGTGGGGCCGGATTATCGGCCGCAAGTGCCACCGACTCAGCCGACGTTGCTGTTGGTGCGTCGGGCTGAAGACTGGAGTGTGCGCTTCTCTGAACTGAGCCCGTTGGCGTGGCGGTTGTTGCAGCGGATCGGGGAATTTCCTCAGCTCGATGGTCGGTCGCAACTGGAAGGGCTGGCGGTGGAGGCGGGGATGGCGGGGGCGCAGGCCTTTATCGATAGTGGATTGGCGTTGTTGCGGCAGATGCATGGGGAGGGGGTAATCGGCATAGCGGCCTTTAGTCGCTGCTAATCAGCGAATCGCCCTACATCCATTTCTACCTTTCCTGACTTCATTTCTGATTGATCCCCCGCAAAGTCCCCGCGCCTAATTTTCTGCGCAAGGGATTGCTTATGTTCGACTCCTTTTCTCCCGTCACTGCCTACTTTCCGGTGCGTTGATGGAGCACATCGCCCGTATCGAGCAGGAGCTAGACCGTTTTCCGGACTCCCTGACGCTCTACCGCAAACAGCTTAAGCATTGGTTCAACCAAACGGCGGACATGGCCAGCCGTGCCGCTGATTTGCCGTCGCTGATGGACATGGAACGCAAAATCAAACTGGGCGATACCAGTAAGTCCGTCAGCAGCAGCGATGACGATTTTTTCTCCAGCGTTGCGCAGTGTCCCGACGGCGGAATTCTGCAGATCGAGAGCAAGTTTGAGTCGGTTTACGATGTTCCGTTGGGGAATATTCAGGTCGATGTCATTGCGGTGGATGGCGGTAAGTCGACGCCTGTGACGCTCAATGAACGTGGCAAGGGAGAGTTCACCGGTACACCCGGCAAGTTCTACCGCGTTCATGTTCACAACGAAGTCACCCCGGATCAGGTAAATGAGCTGTTTTCCTCGTACGACGGCCTGACGAAGGAACTCGACAGCTGGCTGCGTGATGAATGGCAGACGTTCAAACCGAGGTGGTCGGAATCGTCTTCGGTTGCTGTAGGCAATGGAATGCTCGCGGGAAGTTGGGCGGCAATTGAAGGCGTGTGGGACAGCATCGGCCTGCTGTCGGACATTCTCAAGGATCCGGCGAAGTTTGGAGAGCGGTTGGGCGAAAGCGCCGCAGAGCTGGAGAAGCTCGCCAAAGCCGCACCGGATGTCATGGAAAAAGCCCAGTTGCTAGTCAGTGACGAAGCAGCGCTGTGCCTGCTGGTGCGCTGCGCCAGCCTCTGGCTGGACATGCTGCCACCCAGCGAAATTGCCGGCAAAACCGCCGAAGCGGTGTCGATGGTGGTGGTGCAGCTGCTGATCGATATCCTGATTGGCCTCGTCCTGACGTTCGCCGGGGCGGGCGCCGGCATCGCCTATCTGACGATGCGTTTGGCTGATCGAGCTGCGCAGTTGATCAGTGCCGTTGTGCGTCTCGTGAAGGCGATTTTCACGATCATCAATAACTTCATCGGCTATGTCGACCGCTACAAAAAAGTCGCCGCCCGTGGCATTGCGGCGGGCCTGAAAAAAGGCCGGATGCAACTGCGCTGGGATGCCAAACGCAACACCACACTGAAAAAAAACGAACACCACGACGACTCCCCGGATCAGGCGAAAAACCCCAACGGCGACAGCGCCACCTGTGCACCGTCGACCTGCAAAAATGGCTGCCCAGTGTCGATGGTCACCGGCGAAGAACTGCTGACCCTCACCGACGGTGCGCTGGACGGCATCCTGCCGTTCGACTTCACCCGACTCTATCGCACCAGCGCCGCCGAGATCGACTGCGGCCTCGGCTTTGGCTGGAGCCATTCGCTCGCCCACCGTCAGGAACGCATCCAGCGCCTCGACAACGGWGCCGGTCGTGCCTTGCTGTTGCGCTACGACCGTGCCCACCTGATCGCTGTCGACTACCAAAGTTTTCGCCAGGCCCAGAYCCTYGCCGAGGCCTGGCACACCGAACAAACCTTGGTCAGTTACCACTACGACGAACGCGATCAACTGATCGAAGCGAGCAACGCCGCCGGGGAAAGCGAGCGTTACGACTACGACGACCAGCACGTAATTTTGCAGCGGCAACTGGCCGGTGGCGCGAGTTTCTTCTGGGAGTGGGAACGGTCTGGTAAGGCGGCCAGATGTATTCGCCACTGGGCGTCGTTTGCGCAGATGGACACGCGCTATGTCTGGGATGACCAGGGCMGCGTCACCGTCCGGAACATCGATGGCAGCGAAGAGGTTTACGTCCAYGACGACCGGGCGCGGCTGGTGCGCCGGGTTGGGCTGGATGGCGGCGAACAGCTCAAGGCCTAYGACGAGCAGGGTCGATTGATTGCCGAGCAGGATCCGCTCSGCGCTGTCACCGAATACCGTTACGACGACGTCGGACGCTTGGTGGCGCTGATTCCACCGCAAGACGAACCGACGGCCTACGAGTATCGCAACGGTTTCCTGCATGCGCGCTATCGCGGTCAGGCGGTGTGGAAATACCAGCGCAATGC